>JAICXO010000085.1 GCA_025980335.1 Sphingomonas sp.
GTCGTTCGGAACGTCGACGCCTGGTACAAGGCGTTCAACGTGCAGCCCGGCGACAAGCTGTACCTTCCGGCGGACCAGCGGGTGCACATCTGGTAATCACGTCCTTTCGGGAGGGGAGGCAAGAATGAGTTTTCGTCATTTGCTGTTGGTTGCCGGTGCAGTGCTGGCGACCGCCTCCTCTTCCGCCTGGGCGGCCGCGAAGCCGGCTTACGGCACGTGGGGCGTCGATACCGCCGACATGGACAAAAGCGTGAAGCCGGGCGACGACTTCTTCGCTTACGTTGAGGGGACCTGGCTCAAGAACCACCCGATTGCCGAGGACAAGCGCGGCGCGGGGTACAATTACGACCTTCCGGATTCGACCGAGATCGAGGTCCGCAACCTGGTCGAGCAGGCCGGCGAATCCCCCTCCGACCCGATGATGCGGCAGGTCGGTGACTTTTATCGCGCGTACATGGACGAGGCGGCGATCGAGGCGCACGGCCTTGCACCGCTCCAGCCATACCTGAAGCGCATCGCGGCGGTGAAGGATCGCCATCAGCTCGTCGCCTTGATGTCCGATCCATCCTACGCGGCGCCGATCGGCATCGGCATCACCGCCGACGAGAAGGACCCGACCCGCTACACGGTCGCGAGCGGGCAGGCGCGGCTCGGTCTTCCGACGCGCGATTATTACCTGCTCAAGGGCGACAAGTACGATTCGATCCGCAAGGCGTACCACGCCTATATCGCGCAGATGTTCGATCTCGCCGGCATTCCGGGAGGCGAAGCCAAGGCCGACGCAATCCTCGCACTCGAGACGCGGCTGTCGAGGGATCAGTGGACTCCGGAAAAGCGGCGCGATCCGCAGGCGACCTACAATCCGATGAACCGCGCACAGCTGATGAAGCTCGCGCCGCAGTTCGACTGGACCGCGACTCTCAAGCACATGGGGCTCGGCAATATGCCGACCGTTGTGGTCGGCGAGCCGAGCACGGTCGCAGCCGCGGGCAAGCGCATCGCCGACGTGCCGCTATCGACGTGGAAGGACTGGATGACCTTCCGCTTCCTTAGCGATCATGCGCAGTTTCTGCCCAAGGCGTTCGACCAGGCGAACTTCGCCTTTTACGGCAAGACGCTCCAGGGCATTCCGGCGCAGCCCGTCCGGTGGAAGCGCGCCGTGCGCCTGCTCGACGCGTCGCTCGGCGAAGCGGTCGGCCAGCTGTACATCGCGCGGCACTGGACTCCGGATACGGAGCGGCAGGTCGACGAACTCGTCGACGACATGCGGGCGGGCTATCACGACCTCATCAGCCACGCGAGCTGGATGGACGAGCCGACGCGCAAGGAAGCGCTTCAAAAGCTCGCCGCATTCGACCCGCGCGTCGGGCACCCGGTCAAATATATCGACTATTCGAGCATGAAGGTGAGCCGCACCGATCCACTCGCCAACGACGTGGCGTCGGACCGGTTCGAGTGGAACCTGGAGCTGTCGCGCCTGGGCAAGCCGGTCGACCGGAGCTTGTGGGACATGACCCCGCAGACCGTGAACGCTTATTACGATCCGGTCATGAACCAGGTAACCTTCCCTGCCGCGCAGCTTCAGCCGCCCTTCTTCGACGCCAACGCCGATCCTGCGGTGAACTACGGCGAAACCGGGGCGACCATCGGCCACGAGATGGGCCACGGGTTCGACGACGAGGGTCGGCAGTTCGACGCCAAGGGCCGGCTCCGCGACTGGTGGACCAAGCAGTCCGCAGCCCGTTACAAGGTCCACGCGGACATGCTGGTGAAGCAGTTCGACTCCTACGAGCCGCTTCCTGGCGTGCACATCAAGGGCGAGCTGACGCTGGGTGAGAACCTCGCCGATCTCGGCGGCCTCGAAGCGGCCTATACCGCCTACCGGCGCTACGTCGCGCGGCACGGGGAGCCGCCGGTGATCGACGGCTATACCGGCGACCAGCGCTTCTTCATCGCTTACGCCGCGAGCTGGCAGGGCAAGACGCGCGAAGAGGCGCTCCGCCAGCAACTGCTGGGCAATCCGCACAGCCCGGAGAAGTATCGGGTCGACGGGATCGTCCGGAATTTCGACCCCTGGTACAAGGCCTTCGACGTGAAGCCCGGCGACAAGCTCTACCTGCCGCCCGATGAGCGGGTACATGTGTGGTGATTAGTTCCTCCCTGCGAAGCGCAGCTTCGTGGGGAGGGGAACCATTCACCGGAGAGTGAATGGTCGAGGGGTCATGCGCCGTCGCGCATTGCCCCTCCACCATGCTCCGCATGGTTCCCCTCATCACTTCGCGACAGGGAGGCAGGCCCGCTTGCCCTTCCCCTACCCCGCGCCTAAGCGCGCGGCGTGGCCGCGACCGTCCATCCGCTGAGCGCTGACCGTGCGCCGTCGCTCGACCCGCTGATCGGGCTGATTGCGGCGGACATGAACGGCGTGAACGCCGTCATCCTCGAGCGCATGCAGAGCAAGGTTGCGCTGATCCCGGAGCTTGCCGGTCACCTGATCGCCGGCGGCGGCAAGCGGATGCGGCCGATGCTCACCCTCGCCTGCGGAACGCTGCTCGGCTACCCCGGCACGCGCCACCACAAGCTCGCCGCCGCGGTCGAGTTCATCCACACCGCCACGCTGCTCCACGACGACGTCGTGGACGGGTCCGGCATGCGCCGCGGCAAGCGCACCGCCAACCTCATCTGGGGCAATCCCGCAAGCGTGCTCGTCGGCGATTTCCTGTTCTCCAGAGCGTTCGAACTGATGGTCGAGGACGGCAGCCTCAAGGTGCTTCGAATCCTCAGCCACGCCTCGGCGGTGATCGCCGAGGGCGAGGTCGAGCAGCTCACCGCGCAGCGCCAGATCGATACCGACGAGGATCATTATCTGGAGATCATCAGCGCGAAGACGGCGGCGCTGTTCGCTGCCGCCTGCCGCGTCTCGCCGGTCGTCGCCGAAGCGAGCGAAGACGCCGAGGTCGCGCTCGAATGTTACGGCCGAAACCTCGGAATCGCCTTCCAGCTGACGGACGACGTGATCGATTATGCGTCCGATGCAGCGACGATGGGCAAAGGGGTCGGCGACGATTTCCGAGATGGCAAGATGACGCTGCCAGTGATCCTGGCTTATGCGCGCGGAAGCGATGCGGACCGCGCCTTCTGGCGATCGGCCGTCGGCGGCGACCGTGTTTCGGACGAGGACTTGGCTCACGCGATCGCGCTTCTGAATTCGACCGACGCGTTGGCCGACACGGTCGAGCGCGCGCGGCAGTACGGCCGCCGCGCAGTCGATGCGCTTGCGATGTTCCCCGCAAGCAAGGCGAAGGCTGCGCTGACCGAAGCCGCCGAATTCGCGGTCGCGCGCGCTTACTAACTCACGTACGGCGACACTGGCGCACCGCGCCGTTCGTGCTAGGCGTCACCCCTCAACCGGGAGGGTGGTGATGCGTTCGATTTGTGCGCTTGCGCTTGCGTCTGTTTCCTTTTCACCGGCGGCAGCGATGCCGCTCCACCAGTTTTCGCAGCTGACCCTTTCTGCGGCAGGCGACCGCATCGCCGACGTCGAAAGCGACGAACAGGCCAATTCATCTACGCGCGCGCAGGAGCATGTGGTGGTTCGCAATGCACGCAGCGGTGCGGTCGTTTCGACCCTCCCCGCATGTGCCGGCTGCACCTCTCAGGGGCTGATCTTCGCACCCGACGGACGGCTACTCACCATCGTCGAGGACAAGGGCACTACACGGATCGCAATATCGGGAAGAGGCGCGGACCGGACGCTCGCGACGTTCAAGGGCATCGCGCAGGAGCCGGAGTTCTCTCCGGACGGCAAATCGCTCGCAGTGCTCGCCACGTTCAATGCGCAGAAGCAGTCCGGCGCGACTCAGGCGGGCGTGCGCCAGGTCGGCGAGATCGGCGAAACCAATGACGAGCAGCGCATCGCCGTGATCCCGCTCGCGGGCGGCGCTCTTCGCCCGGTGACGCCGGCGGACCGGTACATCTATGAATATGACTGGATGCCCGACGGCAGCGGGTTCGTGACCACCAGCGCGCTCGGCAACGGCGATGACAATTGGTGGATCGCGACCCTCGACCGGGTCGATCTCGCGAGCGGCGCGCTGACGCGCATCGCGGCGCCGGCGACCCAGCTGAACTTTCCGCGGGTGTCGCCCGACGGCCGGACCGTCGCCTTCATCGGCGGACTGATGAGCGACTTCGGCTCGATCGGCGGCGACGTCTACACCGTGCCGATCGCAGGCGGCACGCCGACCGATATCACCAAGGGCTATCGCGGGACCTTCACGTCGCTGCTGTGGGACCGCAACGGACTCACCGCATCGGCGCTGATCGGCGACCGCATGGCGATCGTGCCGGTCGGCAGCAGCGCGCCGCAGACGCCGGTCTGGAGCGCGCCGGTCAGCATCTCCGCCGGAGATGCGCGCTTCGCGCTATCGGCCGACGGACGCACCACTGCGATGGTGGTGCAGGACTTCGAACATCCGCCGGAGATCTTCGCCGGCACCGCCGCAGCGCCGCGCCAGATCACGCACGAGAACCGTGGCTGGAAGCCGTTGGTGCACGCCGAGAGCATCACCTGGAAAAACGAGGGCTTCGACGTGCAGGGCTGGCTTCTGACTCCCGCCGCCGCCGTTCCGACGGGCAAGGCGCCGATGATCGTCAGCGTCCACGGCGGCCCGGCCGCGGCGAACTCGCCGCGGTTCGTGTGGGAGGGGTCCGACGCCGACCTCGTCAACACCGGCTACGATCTGTTCCTACCCAACCCGCGCGGCAGCTACGGCCAGGGCGAGGCGTTCACGCGGGCGAACATTCGGGACTTCGGCGGCGGCGACCTGCGCGACATCCTCGCCGGCATCGACGCGGCGGAGAAGGTCGCGCCGATTGACGACAACCGCCTCGGGCTGATGGGCTACAGCTACGGCGGCTTCATGGCGATGTGGACCAACACGCAAACCAACCGCTTCAAGGCGATCGTCTCGGGCGGCGGGCTGTCGGACTGGCTCAGCTATTACGGCACGAACGGCATCGACAAGTGGATGATCCCGTTCTTCGGCACGTCGATGTACGACCATCCGGCGCCCTACTGGGCAGTGTCCGCAATCCGCACGATCAAGAACGCGCATACGCCGACCTTCATTTTCGCCGGCGAGCGGGACGTCGAAGTGCCGCCGACGCAGTCGGTCGAATATTGGCACGCGCTGAAGGCGATGAACGTGCCGGTCAGCCTGGTCATCTACCCCGATGAAGGCCACGGCATCCGCTCGCCCGAGCACGTGCTCGACTATCGCAAGCGGATCGTCGCGTGGTTCGATCGCTATCTGGGAGCCACAGCACCCACGCACTGACGAAGCGGCTGCGGGCCTGTAAGGCTGCGCCATGCGCTTTCCTATCGAGGCAGTCCTGCCGGACCTTGCTGCCGTGCTTGGCGAGCACAGGCGCGCGCTCCTGATTGCGCCGCCGGGCGCGGGCAAGACGACGCAGGTCGCGCCGGCGCTGCTCGGGGAGGAATGGTGCAGCGGGCAGATCCTGCTGCTCGTGCCGCGGCGGCTCGCGGCGAGGGCTGCGGCAGAGTTCATGGCCGCGGCCCTCGGCGAAAGCCCGGGGCAGACGATCGGCTATGCCACTCGCCTCGACAGCAAGGTCGGGAAAAGCACGCGCGCGATCGCGATGACGCACGGCGTGTTCCTGTCGCGGATCGAGGCGGATCCCGACCTCGCGGGCGTGTCGGCCGTGCTGTTCGACGAGGTGCACGAGCGCAGTCTCGACAATGATCTCGCGCTGGCGCTGGCGCTCGATGCTGCAGGCGCGTTGCGCCCGGACCTGCGGCTGGTTGCAATGTCGGCGACGCTCGACCTCGAGCGCTTCCAGAAGCTGCTATGTAATGCGCCGACGATCGTCAGCGAAGGCAAGAGCTTTCCGCTGGATGTCCGTTATGTGGGCCGCGACGCCGCCGCGCCCATCGAGCCGCAGATGGCCTCCGCCATTCGCGCGGCGCTCGCGGAGAACCCGGGCTCGCTGCTCGCCTTCCTTCCGGGCGTTGCCGAAATCGAGCGCACCGCGGATGCGCTGGGAGCGCTCCCGGTGAACATCGAGCTGCACAGGCTGCATGGCGGGATAGAACCGTCGGCGCAGCGCGCGGCTCTGGCCCCGCCGCCGCCGGGCAAACGCAAGCTGGTGCTGGCGACCAGCATTGCGGAGTCCAGCGTCACGCTCGAGGACGTGCGGATCGTAGTCGACAGCGGTCTTGCACGCAGGCCGCGCTATGATCGCGGTGCCGGACTGACGCGGCTCGTCACCGAACGCGCGAGCCGCGCCGCCGTGACCCAGCGCGCGGGCCGTGCGGCGCGACAGGCGCCTGGCGTCGCGATCCGATTGTGGGAGGAAGCAGCGACCGCATCGCTCCCCGCGCACGATCCGCCGGAAGTCCTCGAAGCCGACCTCAGCAGCCTGCTCCTCACTTCGCTCCTCTGGGGTGAGCCCGATCCGGTCCGCCTCCCCTTCCTCGATGCGCCCCCCGCGCCGGCAATCGACGAGGCGCGCAAACGCCTCGCGAGTCTGGGCGCCATCGACACCGATGGACGGGTGACCGATCACGGTCGCGCGATTGCAGCACTGCCGCTGGAGCCACGGCTCGCGCACATGCTGATCGACGCGCAGCAGCGCGGATTCGCCGCTGCCGCAGCGGATGTCGCCGTGCTGCTGACCGAGCGTGGCCTGGGGGGCAAGGAGCCGGACGTGGAAGTGCGCTGGCGTCGCTGGCGCGCCGACCGCTCGCAGCGCGCAGAAGCGGCGCGGAGGATGGCGGCCGGATGGTGCCGGCGAGTCGGTTCGGAGGGTGCAGCAGCGCAGGACCGCCACCTCGGCGAGGCACTCGCGCTTGCCTTTCCGGACCGCGTTGCGCGCCGTCGTGACTCCTCCGGCGAGCGCTGGCAATCCGTGGGTGGCCGAGGTTTCCGGCTTGACGCCGCATCGCCGCTGGCGCGCAGCGCATGGCTCGCCGTCGGCGAGGTCGCGGGCCATGCCTCGGGCGCGCGCATCCTCTCGGCGGCGGCGATCGACGAACGCGATGTGGTCGAGCTGTTCGGCGCACGGATCGAGACTCGTCACGACGCGGCATTCGACGCCGGTACCGGCTCCGTGACCCCAATCCGCAGCCGCCGGCTCGGCGCAATCCAGCTGTCGAGCGGTCCCGACCCTGCCCCCGACCAGAGCGCGATCGAACAGGCGTTGCTCGATGGCGTACGCGAGCACGGACTCGAGCTGCTGCCGTGGAACGACAGCGCGCGCCAGCTACGGCATCGCGCGGCATTCGCGCACAGGGTCGATCCGACAGTTCCGGCGCTTGAGAATACGATGCTGATCGAACGGCTCGAGGAATGGCTCGCGCCGCTTCTCGCGGGTAAGCGCCGGCTCGGCGACATTGCGCCGGATGCACTCGCGTCGTCTGTGCAGCAGCTGGTCGCTTATGAGGCTGGACGCAAGCTGGAGCGGCTCGCACCGCCCGAATTCGCTAGCCCGGCGGGAAGCCGCCACACAATCGACTATGCCGCTGAAGGCGGACCGACCGTAGAAGTGCGCGCCCAGGCGCTGTTCGGCCTGTCCCGGCACCCGACCGTCGCCAACGGCACCGTCCCGCTCACGCTGTCGATCACCTCGCCCGCCGACAGGCCGATCCAGACGACCACGGACCTTCCCGGCTTCTGGGCGGGCAGCTGGCGCGATGTCGCGAAGGACATGCGCGGGCGCTACCCGAAACATCCGTGGCCGGAGGACCCCGCATCGGCTACCCCGACGCTGAGGACCAAGCGCGCGTCTTGATTTGACGAACGCTCTTTGCCAACGCACGGGACATGACCATCGCCCGCATCTCCGAGCAGGAGCGCAAGACCACCCAGTCCGGCAAAGCCAATGCCGGCAAGTGGATCCTCGAGTTCGAGCGGCAGCAAGGTCAGCGGCCTGATCCGCTCACCGGCTGGAACGGCTCCGGCGACACCAATACGCAGGTGCGGATCGCGTTCGAGTCGAAGGAGAAGGCGATCGCCTACTGTGAGCAGCACGGCCTCGGCTATCATGTGCTCCCCGCTTCCCCGGTCCGGCTCAAGATCCAGGCCTACGCCGACAATTTCCGTTGAGCTTCGGCCCTAGCCGCGGCAGAGTGGCGCCGCCGAGCTAGGGGGAGGGCTGCGTTCTGCCGATGTCCGGCTGGTGATCGGCACCAGGCCGGAAGCGATCAAGCTGGCACCCGTGGCGCACGCGCTCGCCGAGCGTGGCGTTGCGCCGGCGCTTGTCTTCACGGGACAGCATCCAGGCCTCAATGCAGCGGATTTGGGTCTCGGCGGCGTTCCGGCGGCGCGGCTCGGCTGTCCGGGTCAGGAGGACCCGCACGGGCATGTGCGAACCGTGACTGCAGCGCTTCTGCCGCGACTTGCAGACTCACCGGATCTTCTGATCGTGCAGGGGGATACCTCGAGCGCTCTCGGCGCAGCGCTCGCCGGGTTCACCGCGCGCGTGCCGGTCGCGCATGTCGAGGCAGGGCTCAGAACCCACGATCCGCTATTGCCGTGGCCCGAGGAAGAATATCGCGTTGCGATCGATGCGCAGGCGGAGCTGCTGTTCGCACCGACGGACGTTGCCGCCGCAAACTTGCGCGCTGAAGAGGTGCCCGGCAAAATCCATGTTACCGGCAACACTTCGATCGATGCGGTGCTTGCCGTCGAAGCGGGCCTGCCGCCGAGGGATGCGGAGGTTCGCGCCCTCCCGCGAATCCTCGTGACGGCGCATCGCCGCGAATCGTGGGGAGAAGGCCTGCAGGCGATCGCGGCCGCCCTGCGCGATCTCGCAAGCGACGCGGAAATCGATTTCGTGCTTCACCCGAACCCGCATGTCGCCGCGTCGATGCGCGAACTGCTCGGCGGAAAGCCCAACATCCAGCTCGTTGAACCCTGCGGTCATCGCGAGCTCATCGATCGCATGCGTGGCGCCGACTTGATCCTCAGCGATTCGGGCGGAATCCAGGAGGAAGCACCGGCGCTCGGCGTACCCTTGCTCGTGCTGCGCGAGAAGACCGAACGGCCGGAGGGCATCGCCTGCGGCAGCGCAAGGCTGGTCGGGACCTCGGCGCAGCGGATCGTCAGCGAAACCCGGCTCCTGTTCGACGACGTCCCGGCGATGGCGAGAATGCGCGAACGTTCATTTCCCTATGGTGACGGCGATGCAGCAGCGCGCATCGCCGAGATCGTCGAGCAGTGGATCGGAAGACGCTGCTCGGTTGCCGCTGGGGCCGATCAAAGTCTCTGACCTGCCCCCGGCAGGTCAGACTTTGTCACAGCCATAACAGGCTGCCCCCCCGCAGTCCTATGGCTGGTGACCCCTACGGGACTCGAACCCGTGTTTTCGCCGTGAGAGGGCGACGTCCTGGACCGCTAGACGAAGGGGCCGCTGCCGGAGCGAGGCGGCCATATGTGGGCTGGAGCCGCGGTAGTCAATCGGGCCCTGGTCAGTCGTCCTTGTCGCGCTCGCTCAAGTAACGCATCAGCTCCGCGAGGGTCGATTCCATCTGGTCCTGCATCTGGCTGACCAGCTCGTTCTCGCGCATTCCGACATGGTCGAGCGGCTTGGAATAGCTGTCGGAGAAGGACTGGAGGTCGGCGCGGTCGAACACGCCCCGCGCGACCAGCTTGGCGAGAATCACGAGGAGCCCGTTGGTGTTGGCGATGGTGCCGGCGACCAGAGCCTCGTCAACCATCGACAGCCTCTTGTCGCTATCGGCTTCCTCGATCGGATCCATGAAGGCGATCATGCCTGCAACTACGCCCGGCGCAAGCGAAAGGCTCCTACGACCCGACGAATTGACCGAGCGCAGCCCAGGCGCGCGCCTTGTCGCCGAACGGCCGCGTGTTCGCTGCACTCGATGAGGGCAGATCAACCAAAGCCAGGGGCGACGGCTCGACGATCAGCCTTCTTCCTGTCGCCGACGCCGCGGAACCGTTGAACCCGATCGCGCGGAGATCGGGGAAGTCGTGGAGGAGATGCTCGATGCGGTTGTGCTCGGCCTCGCGGATTGCCTGGTCGAGGCTGCCGCGGCGGCTCGCCGAGGCGATCACGTCCCACAGACCGATGTGGCGGTCAGCGAGACGCTCAAGACGCTGGTCGTAGCTCAACGGTTGCAGCTCCTCGCCGATTGCCTGGCCGACGAGGCGCCAGAACTGGTTCGTGGGGTGTGCATAATATTGCCGCGCGGCGAGCGACGCGTCGCCCGGCAGGCTGCCGAGGATGAAGAGCCGCGCATCGCTCCTCGCGATCGGCGGAAGCCCGAATTTGACGGCCACGAATTAGTCCCTAGAGCCCTGCAGGTGAAGCCGACCGATCTCCGCGTCGCCCTCTTTTCGGGCAATTACAATTATGTGCGGGACGGAGCCAACCAGGCACTCAACCGCCTGGTCGAATATTTGCTACGGCAGGGCGTCAAGGTCCGGATCTATTCGCCGACGGTTGCGAATCCCGCTTTCCCCGCGACGGGCGACGTCGTCAGCATTCCCGCCGTTCCAATCCCCGGCCGGGCGGAATACAGGCTTCCGCTTGCGATCCCACCGAGCGTGAGACGCGATCTCGAAGCATTCAATCCCAACGTGGTCCACGTCTCGAGCCCCGACATCGTGGGCCATCGCGCGGTCACCTGGGCGCGCCGGCGCAAGGTGGCCGCGGTCGCGTCGGTCCACACCCGCTTCGACACCTACCTCGCTTATTACCATTTGCAGGCGCTCGAGCCGCTCGCGCGCGACATCATGCGCCGCTTCTACAACCGCTGCGAAGTGGTGATGGCACCCGCCGAGTCTACGGCCGTCATCCTTCGCTTCCAACGGATGAACCGCGACATTGCGCTGTGGGCGCGCGGCGTCGATCGCGAGCAGTTCAACCCCGAGCGCCGCGACATGGCGTGGCGTCGATCGATCGGGATTGCCGACGACGAAATGGTGATCGCGTTCCTCGGCCGAATCGTCA
>JAICXO010000040.1 GCA_025980335.1 Sphingomonas sp.
GCTCGAATCGAGGCGGCCGAACCGCCGAAGCGCCTCTTCGCGCCGGTCGAGCGGAATGCCGGGTCCGCGGTCGGCGACCTCGATCTCGATCCTTTTCTCGCCGGGGCGCACGCGAACGTCGATCTCGCCGCCTTCGGAGCCGTAGCGGATCGCATTCTCGAGCAGGTTGCTGAGGGCCTGGGCGAGCAGCTGGCGATGGCCGAACAGCGGCACCGCGCGCTTCGGCCGCTCGAACCGCAGCGAAGCGCCGCGCTCGTCGGCGAGCGGATCGTACATTTCGGCAAGCTCGGCAGCGAGCTCGCCGACGTCGAACCAGGCGAACTGGTTGCGGCCGGTCAGCGCCTCGGAGCGGCTGATTTCGAGCACCGTCGTGAGGATGCGGATCAGCGCGTCGGCATTGCGCACGACGCTTGCGAGCAGCTCCTCCTGCTCCGCCGGATTGCTGGTCTCGGCCGCCGCCTGCGCCGCGGCCCGCAGCCGGCTCGCCGGTGAGCGCAGGTCGTGCGCGAGCGAATCGGTGAGGATTCGAAGCTCGGCCATCAGCGTGCTGATGCGGTCGAGCATCGCGTTGATCTGCTGCCCGAGACGGTCGAACGAATCGCCGGCGCCCGTGAGCGGGACACGCTGGCTGAGGTCGCGCGCGCTGATGCGGTTGGCCACCGCGGCGATGTTGCCGATCCGCCGCGATACGTAATGGGCGAGGATCACGCCGCACAGCAATCCGAGCAGGCCGGCGACGACCAGCGACAGCAGCAGCGACCGTTCGAGCGTTGCGCGGAAGGCGAGACCTTCGCCGACGATCCGGCCGCTGATCAGCCAGTTCCCGCGCGGCAGGTGACTGACCATGATCTGCGCCTGGTGCGGGCTCGGCTGACCACGCAGCCGGACGATGGCCGTGCGGTAGCCCTCCTGCATCGACTGGACCGACGGCGCCTCGGCGAGGTTGCCCTTGAGCTCGCGCCCGTCGGGCGTGACCAGCGCAACCGCGGTCTGGGGATCGGCGTAAGCGAGCGTGTCGTCGATCGCTTCGTCGAGCGCCGCCTTGCCGCCGGTGCGGTAGACGTCGGTCAGCACCTTCGACTGTTCGGCGACCTGGCGATGGAGGCTCGCGACTGCTTCGTCGTGCGTGCGCACGTAGATGAAGCCGATGACCGCAAGGTTCGACAATAAAGCGAGCAGGCCCGCGAGCAGCGCGATGCGAAGGGTGGTTGGCACGAAGCGGTTGTACCGCCTCAGGCGGCGAGCATGTAGCCCGCGCCGCGCACCGTATGCAGAAGCGGCTTTTCGAACCCTTCGTCGAGCTTGCGCCGAAGGCGGCTGACATGAACGTCGATGACGTTGGTGCCCGGGTCGAAGTGATAGTCCCACACCTGCTCGAGGAGCATGGTGCGGGTGACGACGCGGCCCTCATTGCGGGCGAAATATTCGAGCAGCAGATATTCGCGCGGCTTGAGGTCGAGCTTCTTGCCGGCGCGCTTCACGCTGCGCGACAGCGGATCGATCTCGAGATCGCCGACCGTCAGCCGGTGATCGGCGGGGTCGACGCGCGATTCGCGCCGGCGCAGCAGCGCGTTCACGCGCGCGAGCAGCTCGGCGAAGGAAAAGGGTTTCACCAGATAATCGTCGGAGCCGCATTCGAGCCCCTCGATGCGGTCGCCGACCGAGGCCAGCGCGGACAGGATCAGGACGGGCGTTTCGATGTGCGCGGCGCGCAGGGCGCGAAGCACGGAAAGGCCGTCGAGGACCGGAAGCATCCGGTCGAGTATAATGAGATCGAAGCTGCCGTCGGTGGAGCGGAACAGGCCGTCCTGGCCGTTGGTCGCCTGCTCGACGCTGTGCCCTTCCTGGGTGAGGCCCTTGGCCAGATAGGACGCGGTTTCGCGATCGTCCTCGACCAGCAGGATCTTGCGTCCCATCGCGGCTAGCTCCCTATCGTTTCCTTCGGTCAATATAATGGCTCCGCACGGCGCCGGGAGGGAGTCGTCCCGCAGCGCCGTGCGGAATGCCGCTGCCGGATCTTACTTCTTGGTCGTCGAAGCCGCCGGCTTCTTCGCCATCGACTTGGCGTGATGACGAGCAGCGGCCTTGTGCTCCTTCATCTCGGTCGCGGTCGACTCGTGCTCGGCCTTCGCCTGCTTGGCGATCGCCGACTTCGAGCTCTTCATCGCGTGATGATGGCGCTTGGCATGATGCCTCGCATGATGGGTCTTGGTGACGGTGGTCTTCGCCGTCGTCGTGTTGCCCTTGGTCGAGACGGTGGTCGTCGCCTTTTCGGTGGGCGACTTGGTGGTGACCGTCTTGCTCGACGGCGAGGCTTTCGCGACCGCGATCGCCGGGGTCGCAAGAATCGCCAGCGCTGCGACCGAACTGATCAGTTTCTTCATTCTTTCCTCCTCGTGACCGGCAGTGACGCGCCGGCGAAGTGGCTGATATTGCAGAGCAAGTCTCAGCCCCGTGGAAGCCAGGTTAAATGGCGTTCATCCGGTTGCGTCTGCACGCTCCAGGGGTGTTTCCCGGCACGTGCAGACGCCCCGAAAAGCAAGGATTTACTTGGTCTTGGCGACCTTGGCCGGCTTGGCCTTGGCGGCCTTGGCCGGCTTCACCTTCGCGGCCTTGGCCGGTTTGACGGGCTTGGCCGGTTTCGCGGCGGCCGTGTCGGCCTTCGCTGCAGGCGCTGCGACCGCGGGAACGGCGAGCATGCTGAGCGCCGCGAAAGACGCGATGAGACTGCGGTTCATTGGTGTTCACTCCATTTTCGATTCGATGAGCTCCGGATCGAGCCATGGACGCGCTTAGAAGAACGGCATTCGCACAGCCGTTTCAGCGCAATTAAAGCTTGTTCATCGGCGCCTTTGCCTCGCGCCGACCAGCCCGCTAGGCTCGCGCCACGGATGATTGCTCAAAAGACCCGTTACGCGCTTCGCTCGCTCCTCTTCCTCGCCGAAGAGCAGGGCGGCGCGCCCGTCCAGCTCGCGCGGATTGCGGAGACTCAGCGGGTGCCGCCCAAATATCTCGAGCTGATCATGCTCGACCTCAAGAAGGCAGGGCTGGTGAAGAGCGCGCGCGGACCGAAGGGCGGGTACAAGCTGTCGCGTTCCCCGGAGCAAATCTCGTTCGGCGAGGTCGTGCGCACGATGGAAGGACCGATCGCGCTGGTTTCCTGCGCAAGCGTCAACTTCTACGCGCCGTGCGGCGACTGCCAGGACGAGGCGACCTGCGCGATCCGCCGCGCGTTCACCATCCTTCGCGACCAGAGCACGGCAGTGCTGAACTCGATTTCGCTCGCCGAGGGCGCTCAGTGGGAAGAACGGCTCGGCGGAGACAAATAGTCGCGGGCGAGCGGTGGACGGGACGATTGCTTTTTTCCGTCGCTATAGAATGGCTTGTTCCTTAAGGGCGCCGGATGGAATCGGCACTGGAACGGCATAACGTTCGGATCGGCGGGGCTGCGGGCGGCAAGACGATCATGTTCGCGCACGGCTTCGGATGCGACCAGAACATGTGGCGGTTCGTCGCTCCTGCATTCGAGGACCGATTCCGCACGCTGTTGTTCGATCATGCCGGATCGGGTCAGGCAGACCCTTCCGCATACGATGTCAAACGCCATTCGTCGCTCGAGGGCTATGCCGACGACGTCATCGCGGTGGCGCAAGAAGCGGGCGTCGAAGGCGGCGTATTCGTCGGGCATTCGGTCAGCGCCATCATCGGCATACTCGCAACAAAAAGAGCGCCGGAGCTGTTCGAGTCACTGGTGCTGATCGGTCCCTCGCCGCGCTATATCGACGACGGCGGGTATGTCGGCGGCTTTTCGGAAGAGCAGATCGGCGAGCTTTTGGACTTTCTCGACAACAACCACATGGGTTGGTCGCACGCGATGGCACCCCTGATCATGGGAAACGCCGATCGTCCCGAACTCGGCGAGGAATTGACCGACAGCTTTTGCCGAACAGATCCCGAGATCGCCAAGCGTTTCGCCCGAACCACGTTCCTGTCGGACAACCGATCCGATCTTCATGGAGTCGAGGCACGCGTGCTCATTCTGCAGTGCCGCGATGACCTGATCGCGCCGTTGTGCGTCGGCGACTATGTCCACCGCGCCATGCCGGGGAGCGAGCTCGTCGTGCTGGACGCGACCGGCCACTGCCCGAACCTCAGCGCGCCCGCGCAGACCATTGCCGCGATCGAGGCGTTCGTGTGACGGAAGACGGCAGCACAATTACGGAGACCGGCGCCGAGGATTTCGAAGACCTGTTCGAGAACGCGCCCTGTGGATATCTTTCCACCGACAAGGACGGGCGAATCACCCGCGCCAATCGCACGCTGGCCAAATGGCTCGGGACGGAACCGGAGGCACTCGCCGGACGCCGCTTCGCCGATCTCCTCACCATCGGCGGCAAGCTGTTCTACGAAACCCATTTCGCGCCGCTTCTGCGGATGCAGGGATCGTTCAGCGAAGTCGCGCTAGACCTCGCGTGTGCCGACGGACGCAAGCTGCCCGTCCTGGTGACGGCCGTCGAGCGGCGCGACGAGGAAGGAAATCCCCTGTTCGTCAGGTTCAGCGTCTTCAGCGCCGTCGAGCGCCGACGCTACGAACGCAATCTACTCGGCGCGAAGGCGACGGCCGAGGACGCTGTTCGGACCGCGCGCGAGACCGCCGAGCTTCGTGAGCAATTCATCGCCGTTCTCGGTCACGACCTGCGCAACCCGATCGCAGCGATGGCAAGTGGTGCGAAGCTGCTGCAGCGCGAGCAGCTGAGCGAACGCGGCCGGACGGTTCTGCAGCTGATGGACTCGAGCATCGCGCGGGCCAGCCGGCTGATCGACGACATCCTCGATTTCGCTCGAAGCCGTCTGGGTCACGGAATTGCGGTGTCTCTCGACGAACATGCGCGGCTGAACGAAGTGATCGATCAGGTCGTGGCCGAGCTTCAGTCGATCGTTCCGGAGCGGGAAATCGAAACCGACGTGAGAATCGCTCGCCCGGTGCGGATCGATCCGGCGCGCATCGGCCAGATGCTTTCGAACCTGATTGGGAACGCGATCACCCACGGCGCGGATTCGGTTCCCGTGCGGGTCAGCGCGACGACCGACGCCGGCGAATTGCGGCTTTCGGTCGCGAACGGCGGAGTGCCGATCGCGCCCGACGCGATGAAGCATCTCTTCCAGCCATTCTTTCGAGGCAAGGTGCGTCCCAGCCAGCAGGGCCTCGGTCTCGGCCTCTATATCGCGGCCGAGATCGCGAAGGCGCACAACGGTGCGCTCACCGTTGTCTCCGATGAGGCGGAAACCCGGTTTACGTTCGCAATGCCGCTCGAGTGAACCGCTCGCGCGAGGCGGCACTGGCGGCGGTCGCGACGGGCGGATAAAAGCCGCCGCCATGTCGACCTTCACCATCGACACGAGCACGAGCCGAGCGACGCCGTCGCCGGTCCCGGGCAAGCGCATGACCGCGCCGTCGATCCGCGCGCGCAAGGTCGCGGACGGCGATTCCTACCGGACCGAGCAGCCGGTGGTGATGCTGACCGCCTACACGATGCGCATGGCCCAGCTGCTCGACCCCCACTGCGACATGCTGCTGGTCGGCGACAGCCTGGGGCAGGTGATCTACGGGCTGCCGTCGACGATTCCGGTGACGATGGAGATGATGTGCGCGCATGGCGCGGCGGTGGTGCGCGGCAGCTGGCATGCGCTGGTCGGCGTCGACATGCCGTTCGGAAGCTATGAGGCATCGCCGTCGAAGGCGTTCGAATCCGCGTCGCGGATCATGAAGGAGACCGGCTGCGCGGCGGTGAAGCTGGAGGGCGGCGAAGCGATGGCGCCGACGATCGATTTCATGACTCACCGGGGCGTTCCGGTGATCGGGCATGTCGGGTTGACGCCGCAGGCGGTGAACGTGCTCGGCGGCTACGGCGCGCGCGGCCGCGAGGATCTCGAGGCCGAGAAGATCATCGCGGATGCCAAGGCGGTGGCGGACGCCGGCGCATTCTGCATCGTCGTCGAAGGCGTGGTCGAGCCGATCGCGACCGAGGTCGCGCGGCGCGTCGCGCCGCCGGTGATCGGCATCGGCGCGTCTGCCGATTGCGATGGCCAGGTGCTGGTGATCGACGACATGCTCGGCATGTTCGAGCGCACGCCGCGGTTCGTCAAACGCTACGACGATCTCGCCTCGCGGATCGGCGAAGCGGCGCGGACCTATGCCGACGAAGTGCGGGCGCGGAGCTTCCCCACCGCTGACCAGACCTACCGGCCGAAATAGAGCGGGGATAGCAGCTGGAACGGGGAGGGGCTTTGCCTTTCCGGCGGCAGCCGCTAGACGAGCGCGCGCCAGCTTCCGTTCATCTGGCGTGGGCAACGGAAGCGACCGGCAAAAGGATTCCCGAGCGAACGGACTGAAGCACCTTTGGCGCAACCCCCCGACATTACCGACACCTTCGTCAAAGAGGTCGACGAGAACCTCCGCCGCGATCGAATCCGCGACTTCTTCAAGGAGAACAGCGGTTGGCTCGTCGCCGGGCTGATCGTGTTCCTCGCGGCATGCGGCGGGATCATCTGGTACCAGCAGCATCGCCAAAACCGCGCCGAGGCCGAGGTCGAGCAGATCGCCCAGGTCTATAAGGACATCGGCGTCGGCAATACCGCGAAGCTACCGCAGCAGCTCGACGAGCTCTCAAAGAGCGGAAGCAAGGCGGTGCGCGCGACGGCGCTGTTCACGCGCGCGGCTTATGCGCTTCAGCAGAACGACACCAAAACGGCGATCGCGACCTACAAGACAATCGGGGGCGACAGCTCGCTGCCGGATGCGTATCGGAACGCGGCGCTGATCCGTGAGACGGCGCTCGAGTTCGACCAGCTCCAGCCGCAGCAGATCGTCAGCCGGCTCGAGCCGCTGACCAAGCCCGGCAATCCGTGGTTCGGCTCGGCCGGGGAGATGACCGCGCTGGCGCTGATCAAGCAAGGCAAAAACCAGGAGGCGGGGCAGCTGTTCGCGACCATCGCCAAGGACAAGGACGTGCCCCAGTCGGCGCGCGACCGCGCGGTTCAGATTGCCGGAACGCTCGGCGTCGACGCGAGCGCCGCCCTCGTGGCCCAGGCTCAATAGGACGAGAATGACCAGATCCAGGAATTTCGGCATTGCGCTGCTGATCGCTGCCGCGCTCACCTCGAGCGGCTGCGGCGTGTTCAACAGGGGCAAGAAGCCGATGACGCCGGTGCTCGGCGAGCGCATTCCCGTGCTCACCAACGAGGGCGACGTCGAAGTCGACCCGGCAACCCGGAGCCTGCCGTTCAGCCTTCCCGCGGCGACCGAGAATGCCGGCTGGACCGAGTCCGGGGGGGACGCGAGCAACTCGATGGGACAGCTCGCGCTGAGCAAGGCGCTGCACCCGGCGTTCACGGTGCAAGCCGGGCGCGGCAGCAGCCTGACCGCGCGGCTCGCCGCTCCGCCGATCGTGGCCAACGGCCGGGTCTATGCGATCGATACGCTCGGCGCGGTCCGGGCGTTCGATGCGCGGACGGGCGCGCAGATCTGGGCCAGCCAGACTCCCGACGTGAAGGGCAACGAAGCCGCGCTCTACGGCGGCGGAATCGCCTACGACAACGGGCGCATCTTCGCGACCAACGGGCTCGGCTTCGTGTCCGCGCTGAGCGACCAGAACGGCGGGATCGTGTGGCAGGTGCGTCCGGGCGGCCCGCTGCGCGGCGCGCCGACGGTCGCCAACGGCGCGGTTTACGTGATCAGCCAGGACAACCAGATCTACTCGCTCAAGGAACAGGACGGCTCGACCAACTGGTCGCAGGCCGCGTCGCTCGAGATCGCCGGAATCTTCGGCGCTGCGTCGCCGGCGGTCGGACAGGGCACCGTGGTCGCGGGATTCTCCTCGGGCGAGCTCAACGCCTATCGCTACGAGAACGGGCGGCAGGTGTGGCAGGACACGCTCCAGCGGACCAGCATCCGCACCAGCGTCTCGTCGCTGACCGACGTCGACGCCGATCCGGTGATCGACAACGGCCAGGTGTTCGCGATCGGCGCCGGCGGCCGCATGGTCGCGCTCGACATCGTTTCGGGCCAGCGGATGTGGGAGCTGAACCTGTCGGGCATCTCGACGCCATGGGTCGCGGGCGACTGGGTGTTCGTGGTGACCAGCGAAGACAAATTAATGTGCATCTATCGCCAGAACGGCCACGTCCGCTGGATCAGCCAGCTGCCGCAGTACGAAAAGCCCAAGTCGAAGAAGGGCGACGTCGACTATTCGGGGCCGGTGCTCGCCGGCGGCCGACTGATTCTCACCGCCTCCAACGGGCAGGTGATCCAGGTCGATCCGGCGACGGGCAATTTCGAGTCCCAGTTCGGCGTCGGCGCGCCGGCGAGCCTGCCGCCGGTCGTCGCCGATTCGACGCTCTACGTGCTCGACGATGACGCCAAGCTCCATGCGTATCGGTAGCTGATCTTCTTGTTTAGGACTGGACCCCGGCCTGCGCCGGGGTACAGCGGGCAGATGCCTCTTCCGACCGTCGCGATCGTCGGCCGGCCCAATGTCGGCAAATCGACCCTGTTCAACCGCCTCGTCGGCAAGCGCGTCGCGTTGGTCGACGACCGGCCCGGCGTCACCCGCGACCGGCGCGAGGGCGAAGCGAAGCTGCTCGGGCTCGATTTCCGGCTGATCGACACGGCAGGCTTCGAGGACGAGGATGCGCACACGCTTCCCGGCCGCATGCGCAAGCAGACCGAAGCGGCGGTGCGCGATGCCGACGCCGCCCTGTTCATGGTCGATGCGCGGCAGGGCGTGACACCGCTCGACGAGGAGATCGGGCGCTGGCTTCGCGCGGAGAGCACGCCGGTGGTGCTCGTCGCCAACAAGGCCGAGGGAAACGCGGGCGAGGCGGGGATTCTCGACGCGTTCCGCCTTGGCCTTGGCGAGCCCGTCGCGATCAGTGCCGAGCACGGGGAAGGCGTCGCGGACTTGTTCGAAGCGCTTCAGCCGCTCGTCGAGCGACCTGCAGTTTCTGAAGAAGAGACTCTGGCTGACGAGGGCGGTCCGCTGAAGCTGGCGATCGTCGGCAGGCCCAACGCGGGCAAGTCGACTTTGGTCAACACGATGGTCGGCGAGGAGCGGATGATCACCGGCCCCGAGGCAGGCATCACGCGCGATTCGATCAGCATGGACTGGGAGTGGGAAGGGCGGCCCGTTCGTCTCGTCGATACCGCGGGGTTGAGAAAGCGCGCGAAAGTCGAGGACAAGCTCGAGCGCCTGTCCGCCGCCGACACCAAGCGCGCACTCGATTATGCCGAGGTCGTGGTCCTCTTGCTTGACGCGACCCGCGGTCTCGAATCGCAGGACCTGCGCATCGCCAACCAGGTGATCGAGGAGGGGCGTGCGCTGATCATCGCGGTAAACAAGTGGGACGTGGCCGAGAACGCATCGTCGCTGTTCAACGGGATCAAGGGCGCGCTCTCCGAAGGCCTTGCGCAGCTTCGCGACGTGCCGCTGCTCACCGTGTCGGCGAAGACCGGCAAGGGCATCGACACGATCCTCAAGGTCGCGTTCGAGCTTCGCGACGCGTGGAGCCGGCGCGTGCCGACCGGCGAGCTCAACCGCTGGTTCGAAGCTGCGATCGAGGCGAACCCGCCGCCCGCGCCGAAGGGCAGGCGGATCAAGCTTCGCTACATCACGCAGGTGAAGGCGCGACCGCCGAGCTTCGTCGTGTTCGGCAACCGGCTCGAGGAGCTTCCGGAGAGCTACAGGCGCTACCTGCTGAACGCGATGCGCCGGGACCTCGATCTCGGCCCCGTGCCGCTGCGCCTCGATTTCCGCGGCCGCTCGAACCCGTTCGACAAGACCCGCCGCTAAGGCAAAGTTTACCCTTTCCGCCTTATCCCGGCGAGGTGGAACCACCGCCGGGGCACCGGCGCTTGAGGAGCTTGCAGTGGCCGACGAGGCTCGCGACATCGTCGATTGGGGTCATTTCGAGAAGAGCCGTTCCGAGCTCGGGCCGGGCTTCATTCGCATCCTCAGCTATTTCAAGGAAGACGGAGTGAAGTCGATCGGGCAGATCGAGCAGGCGATGCGCGAGCAGAACACGGCCGCGCTCGTGATCCCCGCGCACACGCTCAAGGGCGAATCGCGCCAGCTCGGCGCCGAGCCGCTGGCGAAGATCGCCGAGCTGATCGAATCCACCGCGCGCTTCTGCGTCGAGAGCCACCGGTTCCCCGATGAGCTGGTGCCCGAAGTGGTCCAGCTGCGGCGCCTGTTCGACCAGACGATCGCGCTGTTCGACAAGGCCACCAACCCGCTGATGACGCGCGCCGCGCCAGTGGGCTTCGGCAGGAAGAACGTCAGCAACCAGGGCTTCGGGCGGATTTAGCGCTTCCGCTCCTCCCTGCGACCGTAGCTCGTGGGAAGGGGGACCGCTCAGCGCAGCTGAGTGGTGGAGGGGCTCACCCGCTCCGAGCAGAACCTGATCACCGCATCGGCGATTTCATCGGGCTCTTTCAAGACATCCTTCGCAGCGATGCGCAGTACCTCGACGTTCTGGCCCTTGAGCCATTCCGTCCGGTGCTCGTCCCGCTGCGGCCGATCTCCGTAATCGTGCGCAGCGCCATCAACTTCGATCGCAAGCTTCGGCGGCGCAGTAAAAATCGAGCACATATTCGCCGATTGGATGCTGCCGCCGAAAGTGCAGGTCGCCGCGTCGAATGCGCACCCACAACAGTTTCTCCGGCAACGACAGCTCGCGCCTGAAGCGGCGCGCATTCTTATGTGCCCTGTCGCTCGCGGTCACCGGTGAACCCCTCCACCATTCACTCTTCGGTGAATGGTCCCCCTCCCCATTGCTTCGCAACAGGGAGGAGCGAGGTCCGGCAAGTCAATCCTGTTTCCGCGAATCACGCTTTGCGCGTTCGATCAACTCGAGCAGAGCGCGTCGGGCGAGTTCGTTTAGGTCCGTGATACCGGTGTACTCGATCAATCTCGCGATTAGCTCGTCGTCGAGATCGACCTCAACTTCGATGTCCATGCTTGCTTTTTAGCAGATCAGAACTCCGGCGTCAGCTCGCTGCCCATCAGGCTTGGGAAGAAGCCCTCGTGCGCGGCACGGAGGTCGGCGAGCATCACGGTGAAGCTCGGGCCGGATACGGCGTAACCGCCGGTCTTTCCGATCGGAGCGGAGAAGAGGTTCGCGGCCGTGGCGGCTTCGACGACCTTTTCCGGCTCGCGCGTGGCCACGAGCATCCGACCCTGGTCCTCGCCGAACAGCACGGCGGCGGGGTTGGGCACGTTCGGCAACCCGATCTCCACGCCGATGTTTCCGGCGAGCGCCATTTCGGCGATCGCGACGAGCGCACCCCCGTCGCTGATGTCGTGGACGGCGCTGACCAATGCTTCGGCGATCAGCTTGCGCGTCAGCTCGCCGAGCCGACGCTCGACGGCGAGGTCGACGGGCGGCGGCGCGCCGTCGAGTCGTCCGTGGCAGAGTTCGAGCCATAGCGATTGGCCGACGTGGCCCTTCGTATGGCCGAGCAGGACAAGCGTTTCCCCTCCGTCCTTGATCGCGATCGTCGGCGACTTTTGCCAATTCTCGAGCAACCCGACGGCGCCGATCGCCGGGGTCGGCAGGATTGCGAGGGTGCTCCCGTCCTCGTTCTTTGTTTCATTGTAGAGGCTGACGTTGCCGCTCACGACCGGGAAGTCGAGGGCGCGGCACGCTTCGGCCATGCCCTGCAGGCAGCCGACGAGCTGGCCCATGATCTCGGGGCGTTGCGGGTTGCCGAAGTTGAGGCAATTGGTGATCGCGAGCGGCTTCGCGCCGACGGCGGAGAGGTTGCGGTAGGCTTCCGCCACGGCTTGCTTGCCGCCCTCGACCGGGTCGGCGAAGCAGTAGCGCGGGGTCACGTCGGTGGTGATCGCCAGCGCCTTCTTCGAGCCGTGGACGCGCACGACCGCGGCATCGCCGCCGGGGCGCTGCACCGTGTCGCCGCCGACCTGCTGGTCGTATTGCTGCCACACCCAGCGGCGGCTCGCGAGCGCGGGCGACGCCATCAGCTTCAAGAGGTCCGCGGCGATGTCGCTGCTCTCGGGAATGTCGGTCAGCGGCTCGGGCGGCTTCGGGATCGCGTAAGGCCGGTCGTAGCAGGGCGCTTCGTCCGCGAGCGGGCCGAGCGGGATGTCCGCGACCACCTCTCCGTTGAAGTCCAGAACCATGTGGCCGGTGTCCGTGACCTCGCCGATCACTGCGAAGTCCAGCTCCCACTTGCGGAAGATCGCCTCGGCCTCGGCTTCGCGGCCGGGCTTCAGGACCATGAGCATGCGCTCCTGGCTTTCCGAAAGCATCATCTCGTACGGTGTCATGCGCTCCTCGCGGCAAGGCACCTTGTTCATGTCGAGGCGGATGCCCGCGCCACCTTTGGAGGCCATCTCGACCGACGAGCTGGTCAGCCCCGCCGCTCCCATGTCCTGGATCGCGACGATCGCATCCGTGGCCATCAGCTCGAGACAGGCTTCGATCAGCAGCTTCTCGGTGAACGGGTCGCCGACCTGAACCGTGGGGCGCTTCTCCTCGGAATCTTCGGAGAAGTCGGCGCTGGCCATGGTCGCGCCGTGGATTCCGTCGCGGCCGGTCTTGGAGCCGACATAGACGATCGGGTTTCCGACACCGCTGGCGGCCGAGTAGAAGATCTTGTCCGTCCGGGCGACGCCGACCGTCATCGCATTGACCAGGATGTTGCCGTCGTAGGCAGCGTCGAAATTGACCTCGCCGCCGACGGTGGGGACTCCGACGCAATTGCCATAGCCGCCGATGCCCGCGACGACGCCCGCGAGAAGGTGGCGCGTCTTGGGATGATCGGGCCGCCCGAACCGCAGCGCATTCATGTTCGCGACCGGGCGCGCGCCCATGGTGAAGACGTCGCGGAGGATGCCGCCAACGCCGGTCGCCGCGCCCTGGTAGGGCTCGATGTACGAAGGGTGGTTGTGGCTCTCCATCTTGAAGATGGCCGCGTCTCCATCGCCGATGTCGATCACGCCGGCATTCTCGCCCGGACCGCAGATCACCCACGGCGCCTGCGTTGGGAGCGTCTTCAGGTGGACGCGCGAGCTCTTGTAGCTGCAGTGCTCCGACCACATCACCGAGAAGATGCCGAGCTCGAGCAGGTTCGGCTCGCGCCCGAGCGCTTTGAGGATTCGCTCGTATTCCTCCGGCGACAGGCCGTGATCGGCGACGGTTTGCGGCGTGATGGCGGGAGCTTCGAGCACGTCCATGCGCGGGGCTCCTAGCGGCCGCGTCGACCGGCGGCTAGGGGACGTTCCTCCCTAGCCGAAAGGCTGGGGAGGGGAACCATCCGAAGGATGGTGGAGGGGTAACTAACGCCGCCGCCGCCACTTACCCCTCCACCATCGAATCTTCGTTCGATGGTTCCCCTCCCCATCGCGATGCGATGGGGAGGAATCAGACGTCGTGTCTCGCGAACTTCTCACCGGAGAAGATGAACGTTTGGGGCCGGCCATCGATGAAGTCGGCGAACGATCCGCGCTCCGGCGACCAGCTCTCGTCGCCGACGCGCCACAAATTCTGACCGGTCGGGGTCATCGGCGCTTCGGTCCCGAGCCACAGGCGGCCGCCGCGCTCGACCACCTCGGCAAGCCCGATCCACGGACTGTCGTTGACGAATCGCCCGGCGAGCTTCGCCAACTGCGGGTCGGATTTGGGCAATTGCGCGGTGCTCCCGGCGCGCAGATAGGTCGCCGGGCCCCAGCTTGCCGCGCTGACGGCATTGCCTTGGTGTTCGAACAGCAGGCTGAACTCGCGGAAGGCGGGGTGGGTGGTTCGGAACACTTCGCCGTCCCATTGCATCAGCGGCGCCGATTGGCCGTTGGCGACGATCGTCAGCGGATTGCCGGCGCGCACCTCGAACGATCCCGCCGGGCCGGCATAATTGCCGACATAAGCGGCCGCATCGGCGAGCGGCGTCGTGAGCGGATAGGCCTGCGGGACCGCGCGCCCGGCGGCGGCGTTGGTCAGCGCGTCGACCGCGAACTGGGTGAGCAGCCGCGGGCGGTACTCGGCGAACGCGCTGATCGGCGAGCTCGCGAATGCGCCAACCCCGCTCGCAATGTCGACGTGGAAGGATGAGGAGAAGCTCACCATCCCGCCGGTGTGGTGGAGGTAGGACCGGCCCGCATGACCGACGTGCATGAGCCCGTTGCCGTAGCTCATGCCCTTGGCGTCGCTCGGCACCGCATGGCTGGTGTACGCCTTGCCGAGCTCCGGCGAGAGGCCCATGCCGCCGCGGCCCTGCGCGGCATTGGCGAGCGAGCGCAGAAGGCGCGTCATGTCGTCCGCTGTCGAGGCGACGTTCCCGGCGCCGAACGTGACGTCGACCCACGCCGCGGGGGCCAGCGGGACGCCGAGCGCGAACGGCAGCTCGTCCGCGGCTTCATAGCCCTGGGCGTAGCGCGTCCGGTCCGCTCCGATGATCGCGCCGCGCGAGCGGCTCATCCCCAGCGGCAGGAAAATGCGCTCTTCGACCACGCGGTCGAGCGGCTTGCCGGCGAGATGTGCAATCAGCTTGCCGAGGATGTCGTAGCCGGTGTTCGAATAATGCCAGTGCGCGCCCGGCGCATAGGCGGTCCACAGACCTCCATCAGGGAAAGCCGGCGCGTCTCCCGGAAGGCCGGCGACGTGATCCAGGAGGTGCTGAATCTCGATCGTGTTGCCCTGCGGAAGCGGGATCGAGGGTAGGAGGCTGCTGATCCGGTCGGTGAGCTTCAGCCGCCCTTCGCCGACGAACTGGTGAAGCACGGCGGCGTTCATCAGCTTGCTGATCGAACCCACCTGGAACAACGTGTCGGGCGTGATCGGCGTGCGTGCGTCGGCGTTGGCATAGCCGAAATTCATGACCGTGCTGAAGCCGTCCGGCGTGGTGACGCCGAGGGTCATGCCCGGAAGCCGGAAATGGTCGAGGTGCGCCTGTCCGTAAGCGCGGATGGCCGAGAGTGCGCCGGCGAGCTTCGGGCTCTGCGCGAAAGACGGCACGGCGAGTTGGCTGCCGAGCGCGGCGCTGAGCGCTCCGCCGGTGAATGCGCGCCTGCTGATCAGCATCGGAAATTCCCCTCCGCGGCCGATGTTCAGGGCCGCGGAGGGAGAGTCAAGTCGACGCAAGCGGCGGTCACGCGAGTAAATCGCGTGACGTCAGTCGGGCTCACGCCGGACTTCCGGCGTGACCCGCTGGCCGGCCTTCGCAGTCTGTTCGCGCTGCTCACGATTGCTCCGCAATCGCTGCGCTGCGCACGGCTGCTCGGCTCAGGCGTTGCAGGTCTGGGCGGACTTGCCCGGCACCGCGATCTTCGCGCTCGACGAGTTGGGCGAACCTTCGACCGAATAGCCGCCCGCGGCGGTCATCGGCTGGCCTGCTTGCGGCGCGGTGACCTGCGTCGTCGTGGCGCCCTTGTCGGTGTGGACGTTGGCCGACTTGTTGTCGGAGAGATAATCGACGGTCACGACGCTGTTGTCGGCGCAGCGGTAGAGCTTGGTCGCGACGATCGCTGGCGGAAGCGCGATCGGGCCGTTGGCGGCGACGTTCGCTTCATTGTCTCCGGTGTCGGGACCGGCGACGATGGTGTGGCTTTGCTTGCTGCAACCGGCTAGCGCGGCGGCCGCAACGAGCATGACGAGAAGAGGCGTGCGAGTCATGCGCGCCCCTTCACAATCGCAGGCGCGAGCGTCAAGGGCATCTGCTTGCATATTGTCGAAGCGAGACATAGCTTCGTCGATAGATGGCGTATCAAGCCGGTAGCAGCGCCCAGCGCATTCGCATCGGACTGACGGGCCTCGCCTTCGCCTTCCTGCTCGTCCTGCTCGGATCGATCGTGAGCCGCTCGAGCCACGACAATTCGACCAATGCCGCGGAGCAGGCGGCGGCCAACGAGCCGAGCGAGCCGCTTGCGGAGCTCGGGGTCGCGCCGGGCGGCTCCGACGCAGCGGTGAACAACAGCACAGCCAAGAAGAAATGACCCGCGCGCGCGGAGGCGCGCTGCTGATCGCCGGTGCGATCGCCGTGCTCGCGGCGATCGTGCTCGTGTTGAGAGTGGCCGGAGAGGCTCCGCGGTCGCTGCCGCCGAGGCCGGTGAACGAGCGGCCGCAGCTGCTCCTGCTCACCAGTCTCCCGCTGGTGTTCGGCGAGGACTTCTCGCTCCAGCACAGCGGTTCGGCGGCGCTCAGGGCGCTCGAAACCCGCTACCGCGTGATCCCGATCAGCGTCACCGATCCCGCCGAGCTTGCAAAGGGCAGGCTGCTTCTGATGGCGCATCCGCTCGCGCAACCTGCCGAAGACCTGGTCGCGCTCGACGCTTGGGTGCGCCGCGGCGGCCGCGTTCTCCTGCTCGCCGACCCGATGCTCGAATGGCCGAGCAACCGGCCCCTGGGCGATCCGTTGCGCGCGCCGGCGATGTTCATGGACACTGGCCTGCTTTCTCATTGGGGATTGCGGCTGGAGGGCCCTGAGCAGCGAGGGCCGAAGACCGAGCGGCTAGCGGGCTACGACGTGGTGACCGTCTCGCCGGGCGAGCTGTCGGGCGGGTGCAGCATCAATGCCGACCGGCTCGTCGCGCATTGCCGCATTGGCGACGGGCGTGCGACGGTGATTGGGGACGCGGATTTCTTGAACGCGCCGGCGCTCGGCTCGGCGGCGACGCATAATCTCGATGCGCTGCTGTTCGAGCTTGCGCAGCTCGAGCGGCCGTGATTCGCTAACAACAGACTTATCCACAGGGGAGATGGACAGGAACAAGGCTGGAACATCCCGTTCAGGAGGCATCTGAAACGCGCGGAAATCCGCCATTCGCCAGATATTCCCACCATATCCCACAAAATCCCATTGTATCCCCTAAGCTCTTGAGTTACCTACAAGGGCTGTAGCGCGGGGGGCTAACCCGTCGATTCGAAGCTGACGCGAGAGCGCGTGACGACGCGCCTTCGCGAACGCCGCCTCGCGCGCTGCGAAGGGGAGTGTTTGGGCGTGGCGCTAGAGCATCTGTTTCAGGGCAGCGCGCTGAACTCGGTCGATGGAAAGGGCCGGGTATACATTCCCGCATTCCTTCGCTCCGTGATCGAACGCCGCGGCGATTCGCGCACCATCGTGCTCGCCAAGCACCAGGCGTTCCCGTGCCTCAGCGCATACGACCCCGGTTATGCCGCGCTGAAGCATGCCAAGCTCGAGCGGCTGCTGGAGAAGGAAGAGACCAGCCCCGACGCCGAGCTCGAATATCAGCAGCGCAACCTCATGGCCTTCGCGGCCACCGAAGAGGTTCCCTACGACAGTTCCGGCCGCATCCTCATGCCCCCGATGATGCGGCGGAAGGGCGAGATCGGCGATCTCGCCCTGTTTCTCGGCACCGGCGAGACGTTCCAGATCTGGAACCCGCAGCGCCTTCTCGACGATCCGCGAATCCCCGACGACCTCAAGGATATCGCCCGCTTCCGTCTCGATGAGCGGAGGGCGTCATGACCAGCACCGGCACGCAGCAGGCCCCGCATGTGCCGGTGCTGGTCAACCAAGTCATCGACGCGCTCGCCATCGCCGACGGCGAGACCGTGGTCGACGGCACTTTCGGAGCGGGCGGGTACACACTCGCCATGCTCGCGGCGGGGGCGGGACGAGTGATCGGCTTCGATCGCGACCCCGAGGCGATCGAAGCCGCTCGGTCGCTCGTCCCGGACCCCCGCCTCACATTGGTAGAAGAACGTTTCTCGCAGATGGACCGCGCGCTTGCCGAGCGCGGCATCGGGCCGGTCGACGCAATCGCGCTCGATATCGGCGTCTCTTCGATGCAGATCGACCGTGCGGAGCGCGGCTTCTCGTTCCAGGCCGACGGTCCGCTCGACATGCGGATGAGCAAGTCGGGCCTGACCGCCGCCGAGTTCCTGAATTCGGCCGACGAGGCCGAGATCGTCCGGGTCCTGCGCGACTATGGGGAGGAGCCGCGCGCCCGGGCGATCGCCCGCGCTATCGTTGCCGCACGCCCGGTCGAGCGCACCGCCGAGCTGGCCGCAATCGTGCGCCGAGCGGCCGGTTTCCGGCAGGGCCAGAAGAGCGATCCCGCGACGCGCACCTTCCAGGCGATCCGAATCCACCTCAATGCCGAGCTCGATGAGCTCGAGCAGGGCCTGGCTGCGGCGGAGCGTTCGCTTCGCCCTGGGGGCCGGCTCGCCGTCGTCACTTTTCACAGCCTCGAGGACCGCATCGTCAAGCGCTTCTTCCGCGAGCGCAGCGGAGGATCGCCTGCCGGTTCGCGCCACCGTCCCGCACTCGTCGACCCGAACCAACCCACGTTCGAGCGGGTCGCGAGGGCGGTATCCCCGACGGAGCGCGAGCTGGCGGCGAACCCGCGCGCCCGCTCGGCGCGCCTCAGGAGCGCCGTCCGCACTTCGGCTCCAGCCCGGAAGGTCACGTTGCAATGAGCACTCGAAGCTTCGGCTCGCTGTTCATGGTCGCCAGCTGCGCCGGCGCGGCGCTCGGCTGTTATCTGGTGTCGCTCCGCGTCGCCTCGGAGCGCGCCTCGCTCGAGGACGTCGAGACCAAGATCGTCGCGACGCAGAGCGAGCTGCGCATGATCCAGACCGAGATCGGAACCCGCGGGCGCCTGTCGCAGCTCGAGCGCTGGAACGCCGGCGCGTTCGCGCTATCGGCGCCGGCCGCGAACCAGATCCTCGGCGGCAGCTTCCAGCTCGCGCAGCTCATCCAGCCCGAGAAGCAGGTCGATTTCCAGGCGCCTGTGGTGCTCGCTTCCGCACCTGCGCCCGCGCCGCGGAAACTGCTCGCTCAGGCGGCCACCGACGAATCCGGAAGGGCGGCGACTGCAGCGGCGAGCGCTCCATTGCTTCATGAGGCGAGCCTCAAGACCGAGACGCGCGAGGTCCCGGCAAGAACGGCCGTAGCTTTGCCCCGGCCGGCCGTGCTGAAGTCCGCAGACAAGCCGGTTACGGCGGCGAAGCCGGCTCAGACCAGGTCTGCGGATATGCCGGGCCTCGCGGCCGCCCACTTCCATGCCGACAAGGGGAGCACGGCAAAGCCGGTGCACGTCGCTGATGCAGCGCACGCCGGCCAAAAGAAATCCGTGGATAAAGCGGCACTTGCCGCGGGCAGACCGATGACAAAGCATATCGAGGTTGCGAAGGTCGATCCGCTTGCACCGCTGCCGGTCAAGCACGCGCCCAAACCCAAGGAAACACCTACCGGCCGATGAACGCTCCGCAGCCCGCTCTCGTCGCACCCCGGCCCGAGCGGCTCCGACTTGTCGGTCAGCGGCGGCAGATGCTCGCCATCATTCACCAGCGGCTGATGTTCGGCATGCTGGTCTATGCCGGACTGATTGCGCTGATCGCGCTGCGCATCGTCTATCTCGCAGCGTTCGGCGATCACGCCGGCCGCAAGGAAGAGCTGACCGCGCTGATTCCCGAGCGCGGCGACATCCTCGACCGGGACGGACAGCCGCTTGCGCGCACGATCGACGCCTGGTCGATTGCAATCCATCCCAACAAGGTGATCGGCGACAAGCTCGCGCTCGCACAGAAGCTCGCGCAGCTGATGCCCGAACATAGCGAAGCGCAATATTTTGCGCTTCTGCGTTCGGGCAAGACTTTCTTCTACCTGCGCCGGCGCGCATCGCCCGAGCTGGTCGAGGCAGTGAATGCGATCGGCGAGCCGGGCCTGGCGATCGAGCGCGAGCCGGACCGGCTCTATCCGCAGACCACGCTCGCCGCGCACGTGCTCGGCTTCACCAACATCGACGGCAAGGGCGCGGCGGGCGCCGAGCGCGCGTTCGACACCTATCTTTCCGACCCGCGCACGCGCGGAACGCCGCTGGTGCTGTCGATTTCGAGCAAGGTCCAGCAGGCGCTCGAAGCCGAGCTCGGCGATGCGCTTCAGCATTTCTCGGCGCTCGGCGCCGCGGGCGTGGTGATGGACGTCCATACCGGCGAAGTCCTCGCCATGACGTCGCTGCCGAGCTTCAACCCGAACGCGCCGGGACAGGGCACGCCCGACCAGATGTTTAACCGCGCGACTCTGGGCGTGTTCGAGCTCGGCTCGACGTTCAAGCCGTTCACGCTTGCGATGGCGATGGACTCGGGCACGGTGTCGGGTCCCGGTCAGATGTTCAATTGCCCCGAGGTGCTGCCCGCCTACGGGCACCTCGTCCACGACACCCATCCGTTCGGCCGCATGTGCTCGGTTGCCGAGATCATGATGGAAAGCTCGAACATCGGCATGGCGCAGATCGCCGACCAGCTCGGGACCGAGCGCCAGAAGGCGTGGCTCAAGAAGATGGGCTTCCTCGACACCGTCGAGATCGAGCTCAAGGAGCGCGGCCATCCGCTCACTCCGGGTTCGCGCTGGGGGCCGTTCGAAACGATGACGATCGGCTTCGGCCAGGGAATCGCGGTTGCGCCGCTTCAGCTGGCCATGGCGATGGACTCGGGCACGGTGTCGGGTCCCGGTCAGATGTTCAATTGCCCCGAGGTGCTGCCCGCCTACGGGCACC
>JAICXO010000042.1 GCA_025980335.1 Sphingomonas sp.
CACCCCTCACCCTTCCGCGGCTTCGCCGCTCCCTCCCTCTCCCTTGAAGGGAGAGGGGCTGACGTTGCGCGAAACGGCCGTCCAATCCATCGCCGACACGCGCTTCGTGCCCGAGAAAGGCCGCAACCGCCTGGGGTCGATGGTCGAGGGCCGGCCGGACTGGGTGATCAGCCGGCAGCGGGCGTGGGGCGTGCCGATTGCGCTGTTCGTGAACAGGAAGACCGGCGAGCTGCTGGTCGACCGCGAGGTGAACGAGCGGATCGTCGAGGCCATCGGCAAACATGGCGTCGACGCGTGGGACGCGGACAATGCAGCGGCCTTCCTCGGCGATCGCAACACCGACGATTACGAGATGGTCGGCGACATCCTCGACGTGTGGTTCGACAGCGGCTGTACGCATGTGTTCGTGCTGGAGAGCGGGCACTGGCCGGACGAGCGCTGGCCTGCCGACCTGTACGTCGAGGGCTCCGACCAGCATCGCGGGTGGTTCCAGTCGAGCCTGCTCGAAAGCTGCGGCACGCGCGGGCGGGCGCCCTACGATGCGCTTCTCACCCACGGCTTCACGATGGACGCCAAGGGCATGAAGATGTCCAAGTCGCTCGGCAACACGATCAGCCCCATCGACCTGATGAAGGAATATGGGGCGGACATTCTTCGCCTCTGGGCCTTGAGCGTCGACTTCACCGAGGACCACCGCATCGGGAAGGAGATACTGGCCGGAGTCGCGGACCAGTACCGGAAACTGCGGAACACCTTCCGCTACCTGCTTGGCGCGCTCGAGGGGTTCACTGAGGAGGAAAAGCTGGACGACGTCTCGAGCTATCCCGAGCTCGAGCGCTACATGCTCCACCTGACCGCGGTGCTCGACCGTAAGCTGCGCAACGCCGTCGACGATTACGACTTCAACACCTACGTCCGCGCGCTGACCGATTTCTGCAACGAGGACCTGTCCGCCTTCTACTTCGATATCCGCAAGGACGTGCTCTATTGCGAGGTGAATCCGGAGGACGGGTTCCAGACCCAGCGGCGGCGGGCGTACCGGACGGTGCTCGACACGTTGTTCCACGCGCTTGTGCGGTGGTTGTCGCCGGTGCTGGTGTTCACGAGCGAGGAAGTGTGGGGCACGCGCTTTCCGGACGCGGGTTCGGTGCATTTGCTCGAATGGCCTACGTTGTTCCCCGGCGAAGGCCGGGGCCCAGGCGGCGAAGCCGTTGGGACCGAAAAGAAAGAAAGTCCTGTCGGCCTCCTGGACCCGGGCCTTCGCCGGGGCACAGATTGGGACCAGCTCCGCAAGCTCCGTCAGCAGGTCACCGAAGCGATCGAACCGCTTCGCCGTGAGAAGGTGCTCGGATCGAGCCTCGAAGCGGAAGTCACGGTGCCGGAGATGCCCGCGCCCGCGGGCGAGCTCGCAGAGCTGTTCATCACCTCGACAGTCCACAAGGGCAATGAGATCGCGGTGACAAAGACGCGCAACCACAAATGCGGGCGCTGCTGGCGCTATCTGCCGGAGGTGAGGGAGGATGGCGGGTTGTGCGGCCGCTGCGAGGACGTGCTGAATGGGTGACCTAAAATCGCTTCTCCCCCTCGGGGGGAGATGTCAGGCCGCAGGACTGACAGAGGGGACCCCCTCCGGCGCTTCGCGCCATCTCCCCCTGAGGGGGAGAAGTTGATGGAGCGCTATCGCCTCGGCTTCGCGGTCGCCATTCTGGTGCTGATCCTCGACCAGCTCGCGAAATGGGCCGTCACGCACCCGCTCGGAATCAACGAGATCGGCGACCAGCTCGTGCTGCTGCCGATCTTCAATTTCACGTACGTGCAGAACGTGGGGATTTCGCTCGGTCAGCTCCCAGCCAGCAGTTCGCTCGGCCGCTGGCTGCTGGTCGGCCTCACCGCCGTGATTGCGGTCGGCGTGGCGGTGTGGATCGGGCGCGAGAAGAACCGCGTGGACAAGATCGCGCTGGGGATGGTGCTCGGCGGAGCGCTCGGCAACATCCTCGACCGGGTCCGGTTCGGTTACGTCGTCGACTTCGCCGACCTCCACTTCGGCGGCTTCCGGCCCTTTTTGGTATTCAATGTCGGCGATGCGGCGATTAGCATTGCCGTCGTGATCCTGTTGCTGCGGGCCTTCGTCGCCCGTAAGGATCATCGCGAGGGGCAAGGCCCCAGGGAGACTATCGAACATGCGTAAAGCCTTCACCGCAATCGCGCTGGCCGCCGCCATGGCGACGAGCGGCTGCGCAGCCCTGAGCGGCAAGCGCGCAACCCCCGACGAGTTTCAGGTGTCGCGCAGCGCGCCGCTGATCATCCCGCCGGACTTCAGCCTCGCCCCGCCGGTCGCCGGTACGCAGGGACTGAGCGCAGGCGAAGCCCAGCAGCAGGCGATCGATGCCCTGTTCGGCGGACCCGCGCCGCGATCGGCAGCCGAGACGAGCATGCTTGACCAGGCGGGACGCGATGACGCGCCGCTCGGGATTCGTTCGACGGTGTGGGACCCCGACACGCGCGTCGTCGACAAGGGAGCCGAAACCGCCCAGATCCTCGCCGCGCCGGCAGCGAACACCAATGTCGCCACCGCGCAGACCGGCCGCTAAGGCATCGCGGGGGGAGTAAGCTCCAGCATGGCAGAAGAGAATCTTTCCGGGCGCCTGGTCGAGATCGAATCGATGCTCGAGCGCTCGCGCCGCCGATTCGAGGAGGGCACGCGGCTCGTCGAGGAAGCGCACAAGCTGCTCGCCGACATCCAGCAGGCGCTGATCGGAAGCCCACGGAGCGTCTCGCCCGAGGACAGCGAGGAAGCGGCTTCGCGGCTGCTCCAGTCGCTCAAGGCGAGCGGCGGCGAAATGCCGGAGACGCTGTGCGGCGGGCGGTTGTCGGTCGACCAGGTCCAGCGGCTCATTCGAATCGACGGCCACCCGATCGGGATCACGGAGATGGAATATCGCGTGCTCGAGCTGCTCGCCTTCGCGCGCAACAATGTGGTCACCCGCGCGATGCTTCTGAAGCATCTCTACCGCCGCGCCGACGACCAGCCTCAGCCGAAGATCATCGACGTGTTCATTTCGAAACTGCGCAAGAAGCTGCGCAATGCGAGCGGCGGGGCGGAATTCATCGAGACGATCCCCCAGCGCGGCTGGATCCTCCGCGACATCGACGAGAAGAGCGGAGCTTGATCCGGGGCATTCCTCCCCGCGAGCGCAGCTCGTGGGGAGGGGAACCATTGAACGAAGATTCAATGGTGGAGGGGTTGATGGCGGCGGAGCAAGTTACCCCTCCACCATGCTTCGCATGGTTCCCCTCCCACGCCTTCGGCGCAGGGAGGTAGGATTCACGATTCGTTAGCCTCGCCGGTTTACCCCGGCCTCATGCTTCACCTGACCGCTCAGCCTGTCCCGACCGAATCGACGCTTCCCTATGCCGAGGCGGTGTCGCGGCTGGCGAGCGTGCGTCATGCACTCCGGCTGGTCGAGCCGTTTGGCGCTGGGCCAGCATCCGATGTTTCCGACGACGAGGCGATCGCCGGTGCCTGGGATTCAGCCGCGGAAGCGAAGCGGCAGCTGTTCGATCGCCGCTCGGAGCGGATGATCGGCTCGGCCGCGGCCGGGATCGAGGCGCTGCTGATCGAGCGCCAGGAGGGGCGTGAGCCCCATGCGGCGGCGAGCCACGCGCTCGTCGAGCAAATCCGGCGCGAGCTTCGCGACGTCGCGGCCATCGTTCTCCGCTAAGCGGAGCCCGTCGCCTTCGGCGTCGCCGGGTCGGCGCCCCACTCGCTCCAGCTTCCGTCGTATAGCCTGGCGGCGTCGCTTCCGAGCAGGTGCGCGGCGAAGATCAGGCTGCTGGCCGTGACGCCGGAGCCGCAGCTGGCGATGAACGGCCTGGACGGGTCGACCCCTGCTTCATCGAAAAGACGCCGCAGGTCCTCCGGCGATTTGAAGCACCCGTTCTGCTCATAGAGCTTGCCGAACGGGAGGTTGCGTGCGCCGGGGATGTGGCCGGCCGCCACCCCGGGCCGCGGATCGGCGTCGGTCCCTTCGAACCGGCCCTGCCCGCGCGCGTCGAGGAGGGGCGAGTGGAACTCTCCGTTCAGCAACTCCCGCTTGGTGACGACTTCGTCGCGCTCGATCGGTTCGAAGCTCGACGGCCGCTCGTTCCGTTGGCCACTCTCGGTCGGCCGTCGCTCGGCAACCCACTTCTGGAATCCGCCGTCGAGGATCGCGACCTGGCGCGCGCCGAAATGGCGGAGGGTGAACCACCCCCGCGCGGCGGTGCGGATCGGCGAATTGTCGTAGACGACGATGCGGTCGTCCCGGCCGACGCCGATCCGCTCCAGCGCCCGCCCGAACTCAGCGGCGCCCGGCAACATGTGCGGCGCGGGATTGGCGTGATCGGACAGTTCGTCGATGTCGAGGAAGCGCGCTCCGGGAATATGCGATTGCAAATATTCCTCGCGGCCGCTCCGCCCGCTCGAAGGCATGAACCAGCTCGAATCGACGACGACGAGGTCCGGTTCGCCCAAGTGCCTGGCGAGCCACTGAGTTGAAACGAGCGAATCCATATGCCGGCTCCTTGTCATTGCGAGCCCCGCACGGGCGTGGCAATCCCACATGCAGCGCAATTCTGGATTGCCCCGCTACGCTCGCAATGACGGAAACATCAACCGGTCAAATCACGCTGCATCGAAGCTGGCTCGAGCCGCTGCACGGTGAGTTCGAGCAGCCGTACATGGCCGAGCTCAAGCGCTTCCTGGTTGCCGAGCGCGAGCGCGGGAAGCGCATTTTCCCACGCGGGTCGGAATGGTTCCGGGCGCTCGACCTGACCCCGCTCGATCAGGTCCGCGTCGTGATCCTCGGGCAAGACCCTTACCACGGCGAAGGGCAGGCGCATGGCCTGTGCTTCTCGGTCAAGCCGGGCGTGCGGCTGCCGCCGAGCCTGGTCAACATCTACAAGGAACTGGAAAGCGATCTCGGGATCACGCCCCGCGGCCACGGCTTCCTCGAGCATTGGGCGAAGCAGGGCGTGCTTCTCCTCAACAGCGTCCTGACGGTCGAGCTGGGCCGCGCGGCATCGCATCGGGATCACGGTTGGGAGCGCTTCACCGACCGGATCGTCGAGCAGGTGAATGCAAGGGACGACCCCGTCGTGTTCATGCTGTGGGGCAGCTACGCGCAGAAGAAGGCCGGGTTCGTCGATGCATCGCGGCATCTCGTCCTCAAAGCTGCGCATCCCTCGCCGCTGTCGGCGCACAGCGGCTTCTTCGGCTGCCGCCATTTCTCCAAGGCGAACGCGTTCCTCGAGAGCCGCGGGCTGGCACCGATCGACTGGGCGTTGCCCGAAATGCCGCAGCCTTCCCTGAACCGCTCATCCTGAGTAGGCACTGAGTAAGCGAAGCGCATCGAAGTGCCGTATCGAAGGGCAGTCCTTCGATACGCGCCTTCGGCTTCGCTCAGTCGCTACTCAGGATGAGCGGACAGGTGACGAACCTCACACACCTCGGCCAGCCCAGCACGCTCCCGGCTTCACCCGAGGAAGCAGGGCTCGATTATGTGCCGAATCCGCGCGCCGGTGCGCTCTATCTCGTTCGGTTTGCCGCGCCGGAGTTCACTTCTCTCTGCCCAGTCACCGGGCAGCCCGACTTCGCGCATCTGGTCATCGACTATGCGCCGGCCGAAAGCATCGTCGAGAGCAAGAGCCTGAAGCTGTTTCTTGGAAGCTATCGCAACCATTGCGGCTTTCATGAGGACGTGACGGTCGGCATCGGGCAGCGCCTCATGAGCGAGATGAAGCCCAAATGGCTGAGGATCGGCGGATACTGGTACCCACGCGGCGGGATGCCGATCGACGTCTTCTGGCAGTCCGGCATGCCGCCCGAGGGCCTGTGGCTGCCGGACCAGGGCGTGCAACCCTATCGCGGACGCGGGTAGCGCGTGCCGGGGGGTCCGAAAGTCGCCATCCTCGGCGCCGGCTCCGTCGGCTGCTTCATCGGCGGCGCGTGGCTCGCCGCCGGCGTGCCGGTGACCTTCATCGGACGGCCGAGACTCTCCAAGGACATCGACGAGCACGGCCTGACGCTGAGCGACTATAGCGGCTGGCAGATCCGCCTCGGCCCCGGCGAAGTGGACTATCGGTGCGGGCCGGAGGCCCTCGAGGACGCCGAGGTGATCGTCGTCACGGTCAAGAGCGGAGACACGGCGGCTGCGGCCGACGACATTGCCGAGCAAGCCACCCCGGGCGCGACCGTCGTCAGCTTCCAGAACGGCGTCAGCAACGTCGACATCCTCGAGCAGGGCCTCGGCGGGCGGTTCGAGGTGGTGCGCGGGATGGTCCCGTACAACGTCGCCTATCTCGGCAGCGGGCGTTTCCACAAAGGCGTCGCTGGCGATCTCCATGTCGAGCAGCGCGCCGACATGCGCGCGCTCGCCGATGCAATCGGCGGCGGACCCGCGGCGCTCAGGCTGTCGAACGACATGCTGGGCCTCGCCTGGGGCAAGCTGCTCATCAACCTCAACAATGCGGTGAATGCGCTTTCGGGCCGCACGCTTCAGGACGAGCTCAGGCGGCGCGATTACCGGCGCGTGTTCGCGGCTTCCATGCGCGAAGGACTGGAGCTTCTAAGGCGCGCGGAGATCGAGCCCGCAACGGTCGGTCCGATTGCTCCGGCCGCGCTTCCGCGGATCGTCGATTCACCGGACTGGATCTTCAACACGATCTTCCTCCGGCGATGGAAGATCGACGCGAGGGCGCGCTCGTCGATGGCCGACGACCTCGCCGCCGGCCGAAGGACCGAAGTGAAGTTCCTGAACGGGGAGCTGATCCGCCTCGCCGACCGCCTGCAACGCGCAGCTCCCGTCAACCGCGCGATCGTCGACCTGGTGCACGAGGCCGAGCGCGGCGCGCAACCGCTCGCGCCGAAGGCCCTCGCGAAAGCGGTGCTAGGCGGTTAGCGGCTCGGCCGCCTGGCGGCGCGTCCACGCATAAAGGCCGAGCACCGCGATCACGAAGACGATGATCCCGAGCGGTGTCGCCCAGCCGAAATCCTTGACCACGCCAAGCGGCGTGTCCTTGTTGGTCGCTGCGACGATTGCGGCAAAGATCACCCCGAAGAGGCTTTCGCCGACGATCAGCCCGGTCGCGAGGAGCACGCCCATGCGCTGCGCGAACTCCGGCACCGGCGCGCGCGCCGCCCACTTGTCGTAGAGGTAGCCGAGCAGCGCGCCGATCGGGATCAGGATGGTCAGCGCCATCGGCAAATAGATGCCCATCCCGACGGCGAGCGGCGGGAGCGAGCCGCGCTTCATCGCCCGAAGCACTTCGTCGATGATCACCACGACGACCCCGATTCCGGCGCCGATCGCGATCAGGTTCCAGTCGAGATTGCCGCCGAGCACGCCCTGCGCAATTGCGGAGATCAGCTGCGCCTGCGGAGCCGCGAGAGAGGTGACTTTCGCGCCCGGTGCCCCCTGGAAGCCGAACGCGGTGTTGAGCAGGTCGAGGATCGGCGGGATCACGAGCGAGCCGAAAATCACGCCGAGGATCAGCGCCACCTGCTGCCGCCACGGAGTTGCGGCGACCAGCTCGCCGGTCTTCAGGTCCTGGAGGTTGTTGTTGGAGATGGTGGCGACGCCGAACACGACCGCGGTCACGAACAGGGCGAAGGCGACAAGCGACTTCGACGCGTCGCCGCTCGCATGCGGGAACAACAGTGCGAGGATCAGCGCAATGCCGAGCACCGAGAGGATGCCGACCCCCGAAATCGGGCTGTTCGAAGCACCGATCAGGCCGGCCATGTAACCGCAGACCGCCGCGATGATGATTCCGGCGATCAGGATGTAGATGATGCTGAGCACGATGGTCGTGCCGGGCGTTGCGGCGATCGGGTTGGTGCTGGCGAAGGCGTAGAGCAGAAGCCCGATCGGGATCATCGAGATGAGAATGACCGCGGTCACGATGCCGATCGGGATGTCGCGCTCGGTGATCGGGAGGGCCTCCCCGCGCCCCGCCTTGCGCTCGCGGTTCGCGGCAAGCGCGCCGCTCACGCCGCTAACGATCGGGCCGATGATCCTGAGGAGAGTCCAGATCGCGGCGATGCCGATCGTCCCGGCGCCGATGAAGCGCACTTTGTGCACGAAGGTGTCGCCGATGAAATCGTCGAGGCTTGTGCCGACCGGGATCGCTGCCGCGAGCGAGGTATAATGCGGCACGAGATAGGCCCAGCTGATCAGCAGGCCGACGAACATCGCGATCCCGACTGCGAGGCCGACGAGGTGCCCGACGCCGATCAGCGCCAGACTGAAGCTCGCCGAAACTTGAGTCGCGCCGGTGGCCCCGTTGGTGCGGAAGCTCTTGGCGGCGCTCGCGGCGACGATCCCCATTGCGGCGAGCAGCTGGAAGACCGCGGCCACCACCGCGCTCCAGATGATCATGACCAGGCCGCGCCGGTTCTCTTCGGGGCCGCCGACGCCTGCGCCGACCTTGAGCACCTCGGCGGCGGCAACGCCCTCCGGGTATGGCAGATCGGTCCCGGTGACGAGCGCGCGCCGCAGCGGCACCGAGTACATCACTCCGAGGATTCCGCCGATGCCGATCACCGCGACCGACAGCCAATAGGGGAATCCGGTCCACCAGCCGACCATCACCAGGCCGGGGAGAACGAAGATGATCGCGGACAGCGTGCCTGCTGCGGACGCAATCGTCTGGACGATGTTGTTTTCCTGGATGGTCGAGTCGCGGAACGCCTTGAGCACCGCCATCGAAATTACGGCGGCGGGGATCGAGGTCGCGAAGGTGAGGCCGATCTTCAGCCCGAGATAAACGTTCGCGGCCGTGAACACGACCGTGATCAGCGCGCCCAGGATGATCCCGCGGACGGTGAGTTCGTTGATGTTCCCGCTCGCCCTGAGCGCCCCTTCACGTGCCATCTATTCGCCTTTCAGGTTGCGGCATTCGCCCGGCGCGGGCGTCGAGTGGCGGCGGATCGATACCCAGCGTTCGCCGTCCCGCACCCAGACATCGGTCGAGAGGATGCAATCCTCGATCACGCGGCCGAGATATTTGAGCTTCCAGCGCGCGTGCACCGTGCCGATCGCGACATCGTCGAGCACCGTCGCTTCGCGCACGTCGAACTCGATCGTCTCGAGATCGCGGCGCTGGATCGCGTCGAGCCATTCGTGGCGGTGCATCAGGAACGGGCCCGAAGAGCGCGTGCCGATCAGAACGAAATCGGGGTGCATCAGGGATTCGAGGCGCTTCATGTCCTTGCTGCACAAGGCATCGCGCCACTCGCGCTCGAGCGCCTCGATCAGCTCTCGGTTACCGGCCACGCATTCTCCTCTCCCAGCGCCTCTTTACGGCCGAAAACGAACAAAGCGAATCTGCGCCTCCTACTATCTATCCGTTGGCAGTCACGCGGGGAGCGTCGTGTTCGAACGGCATATTGGGGTTGATAGTGACAGCAAGCTCGGTCACTCCTGGTGCGGAAGCGTGGATATGGGGGAATGAACATGTCCGAGAACAAGCGCGCCGACGACGTCGATGTCACCAGGGAATGGCGAGCGACTCACGATCAGGAGTCGGCCGCAAAGCGCCTTCGCATTTTCGCGTTGCTCGCATGGATCGTTGCGATCGCCGGGGAGGTGGCCGGCGTCGTGCTGCTCTACCAGCACAAGTTCGACCACGGCAATCTCGGGCTGCTGATCGGCATCCTCGTCGGGATCGCAGTTTTCGCGATCGCCGGCAGCCTGATGTGGAAAGCGGCCAACAGGCACGATCCGGCGCGCGAGTCGGAGCCGTTCAAGTTCTTCATTCAGAACCAGCTCGGCGCGATCATCACCGTGATCGCCTTCCTGCCGCTGATTGTCCTGATCTTCACGAACAAGGACATGGATCCGAAGAACAAGAAGATTGCCGGCGGCGTCGGCGTTGCCGTGGCGATCGTCGCGGCGCTGATCGGGGTCAGCTACAACCCGCCGTCGGTCGAGCAGTACACGAAGGACATGAACAGCTGTGCGGCGCAGATCAAGGCGAACCAGCCAACCACCGCCTGTTCACCCGAGGTCGCCGACCAGGCGAAGGCCATCGCCCAGGATACGAAGACGGTGACCGATGCGACGAAGACGGCCCAAAACCCGGCCGGTCAGGACGTGGTCTACTGGATCGCTCCGGAGAACGGAGCGAAGAAGTCGGCGACACCGCATGTCTTCCACATCTGCCAGGCTGTGAGCCCACTGCGCGGCAAGACCGTCAATCACGGCTCGGTGACCGAGGCCTATTCGGAGAACGCCACCCGCATCACCAAGCAGATCGGGATGGAGCAGAAGCAGTGCGGATTCACGAGCTCCAAGGAGGCCAAAGAGACCACCCCGCAAGCAGGGTGACGATCCGAAGCGCGCAGCAGCTGCCGGGGAGGTGGCGGATCAGCCCTGCTTGGGGCTGATGCTCACCGCGATGAACGCCGGCGTCGAGTCACCGCGCTTGATCAACAGCAGTACGCTGGTGCGGCCGGCCTTTCGTGCGCCATCGACACCCGCGATCACCTGCGCAGGATCGGCTACAGCCTGGTTGTTGACCGACATGATCAGGTCGCCGCGCTGGAGTCCCTGCTCGGAAGCGTCGCTGTTCGGATCGACCCCGGTGATGATCACACCGTGCGATCCGGCGGGCAGGTTCGCCGACTTCGCAAGCTCGGGCGTGAGCCGCGCAAGCGAGAGCCCAAGCGCCTTCTGCGAGGTCGCCACGGCCGTGCCGGAAGTGCCGGCCGCACCGCTGTCGCCGCTCACGATCTTGTTCAGCGCTTCCTCGGTCGGCCGATCGGCGAGCGTCACATAGACGGTGCCATGCTTGCCGTTGCGCACGATCTCGACCGGGATGCGCTGACCCACGGGGCTGTTCGCGATGAGGAAAGAGACCGTCTGATCGGAGGTCACCTGAGTGCCGTTGACCTTGACGATCACGTCGCCCTGCTGGAGCCCGGCTTTCGCCGCCGGACCGTTCGGGACGACCGTGCGGATGATTTCGCCGCTGTCCTTGGGAAGGCCGAGGCTCGGCGCGAGGTCCTCGTCGACCGGCTGGAGCCCCACACCCAGATAGCCGCGGACCGGCCGCTGTCCCTTCATCAGTGCGTCGATCACCGGCCTTGCCAGCTCCGACGGGATCGCAAGGCCGATTCCGACCGAAGCCCCGGTCGGAGAGATCAGCGCCGAGTTGATGCCGATCACATTGCCGTTGAGGTCGAACATCGGGCCACCGCTATTGCCCATGTTGATCGCCGCGTCGGTCTGGATGTAGCGGTCGTAGGCGCCCGATCCGGTGATTCCGCGGTGAAGCGCGGAAATGATTCCCGCAGTGACCGTGCTTCCTACACCGTAGGGATCGCCGATGGCGATGACCCAGTCGCCGACCCGGGCCTTGGTGCTGTCGCCCCAGGTGACGAACGGCAGGTTGTGGCCGTCGATTTTGAGCAATGCGAGGTCCGACGTGTCGTCGCGGCCGATGATCTTGGCCGGATATTCCTTGCCGTCGTTGGTGGTTACCGTGACGGTATCAACCGTGCCGGTGCCGGTCAGCCCCTGGATCAAGTGGTTGTTGGTGACGATGTAGCCATCGGCCGAGATGATGAAACCCGATCCCAGCGAGCCCGCCTCGCGCGTGCGCTGCTGATTGTCGTTGGAGCCGCTGCCCTGCCCGCTCTGGCCCTGCGGCTGAGTGGGATCGAACTGGCGGAAGAACTGCTCGAACGGGTCGGTCTGGGTTTTGACCGGTACGCGCTGTTTGGTCGAGATGTTGACCACTGCGGGCTGGAGCCGCGCCACGAGGTCGGCGAACGACATCGGCGCACCCGCGCGCGGAGCCAGCGCCGAAGTGCCGGGCGCATTCTGCGGGACCTGGGCGCCTGCCTGGCCCGTGGCGAGAGAGAATGCCGATCCCCCGAGCAGCAGGGCCATCGCGGCCCCGTAGGCATAGCGCACTTTTCCGGACTCCTTCGAGCGCATCGATACTCCATCATTTCGTGTGAGACGCAAGGCCGCTAATGTGCCTACCGGCTTAACGCCATTTGAACGCGCCGGTTCACTTGGTGCGTCCAGTGAATTGCTTGAGGTACTCATTCTGCGGCGACAGAATGATGTTGGTGGGGGCGGGCTTCTCCTGCCCATCGCCGACGAAGGTCGTCATGTACGACTGCATCGCGCGATAGAAATCGTAGAATTGCGGGTCCTTGCCGAAGCTCGCGGCATAGGTCTTCGCGGCGTCGGCGTCGGCCTGTGCACGGATGATCTGCGCCTGCTTGGCGCCTTGAGCGCGGATCGACCGCGCCTCCTGGAGACGGGCGGTGCGCATGCTTTCGAACGCGGATTGAAGCGGGGCGCCGTCGGGAAGGTCGGTTTTCTTGATACGGACATCGACGACCTCGACGCCGAACTTCGCGGCCTGAATATTCAGCGATTTGCGCACATCGTCCATAATGCCCTGGCGCTCGGGTGAAAGGAGGGCGCCGAACGTCTGCTTGGCGAGCTCATTGCGGACCTCCGAGCGGAGGATCGTCTGCAGCTGGCTCTTGAGGTTATCCTCGGTGGTCGAGCGGATGTACATCAGCAGCGGATCGACGATCCGGTAGCGCGCGAACGCATCGACCATCAGGCGGCGCTGATCGGTCGACAGCACCGGCTGCGATTCCATGTCGACGTCCTGCACCCGCTTGTCGATCCAGACGATCTGGTCGACGAACGGAATCCTGTACGAAAGCCCCGCTCCGGCCGCTCCGATCGGCCGCCCCGGCTCATAGCGATTGAGGATCCGCTCGGGCTTCCCGAAGCGGACGACGACGGCCTGCTTGGTTTCGGGAACGATCGGGAAGCTGCTGAGCAGAACGACCACGACGATGAGGGCGATGACGGCAGAAACGAGCGGCCGCCGGCGGATGAAACCGGTCATTGCTGCTGCCCCTCGTCCTGCTGCTTTTGCGCGCCCTTCGCCACCTGCGGGAGCGCAAGATATGGCGTGACTCCGGGCGCCTCGACGATCGTCTTGTCGACCTTTGAGAGCACCTGCTCCATCGTCTCGTAATACATGCGGCGGCGGGTGACCTCGGGTGCGAGCTTGTACTGCTCGTAGACCTTGTCGAAGGCGGCGGCTTCGCCCTGGGCCTTGGCGGTGAGCTGGAGCGCATAGGCGTTGGCCTGGTTGATGTACGACTTGGCGTCCTGCTGGGCCGCCGTCACCTCCTTGAACGCGTCGTTGACCTCGGCCGGCGGGTCGGCCTGCTGAATCGCGACACCCTGAATTTCGATGCCGGCATTGTAGCCGTCGAGGATGCGCTGCATCCGCTCGGTGACCTGCGACTCGATCACGCTGCGCTTGTCCCCCATCGCGTCCTGCAAGGTGACCTGACTGATGACCGAGCGCATGGCGCTTTCCGCGACCTGGCGGATCGTCTCTTCCGGCTGTGCCAGTTGGAACAGGTAAAGCTCAGGCGCACGGATGTTCCAGCGCACCGAGTAGGCGATGTCGAGCAGGTTCTGGTCACCGGTGAGCACCAGATCCTCGCTGCTCTGCGAACCAAGGTCGATGCTTCGGATGCTTTCGACATCGACCTTCTGGACGCGGTCGATCGGTGCGGGGAGCGTCAGCCCGACCCCGGGGCCGAGCGTATAGCTGTAGCGGCCGAAGCGCGTGACGACGCCGCGCTCGCCCGGCGAAATCGAATGCATCGAGGTGACCACCAGCCACAGAAGCACCACAGCGGCTGCGACCCAGAGGAGGATCGATCCATTCGGCCGGCCCGGAAAGCCGCCTCCGCTGCCGCGCAGGCGCATCCTGCCGCGGCGCAAAAGCTCTTCGAGCGGGGCAACACCCGAGCGGCCGCTGAGGGGACGGCGCCCGCCGTCGGACAACTCGCCCCACGGGCCGCCGCCATGACCTTCATCGGCAGGCGGCTCATCGCCGCTGCCGCTCGGCCCCCATGGGCCTTTGGTATCGATGAAGACACCGCGAACGCGGCCGACCCACCCCGGAAAACTGCTCATCGCCGCGATTATAGGGAGCGCCCCACGTGAAAAACAGTGGCGCAAGCGTTGTGCACGGTTCATGCGCATTGTATATGCGCATCATGAATGCACCCGGCAGCACCTCGCGGAAGCGCGGGACCAATGTTTCCCTGCGCGAAGACCTCATCGCCGAAGCGCGTCAGCTCGGCATCAATCTCTCCAGCGCTTGCGAGGACGGCCTGGCGAAGGCTGTTAAGGCCGAAAAAGAGCGCCGCTGGGTTGAAGAAAATGCCGAAGCGATCCGCAGCTACAATGAATGGATTGCGAAAAACGGGAATCCGCTTGCCAAATATCGTATGTTTTAATGGCCCAGTTCGACGTGCATGAGCTTCGGGCTGAACCCAGGCTGGTCGTCAACGTCCAATCCGATCTTATCGGCAGCGCGCTCGACAGCAATCTCGTAATCCCACTCTTCGATCCTGCGGATACGCGGTGGCCGCTTGCGCGCCTGACGCCGCGGCTGCAGTTCGGCGAAGAGATCTGGCTCCTCGCCACGCCCCTGATGGTTGGGCTTCCCAAAGCTGAGCTGAAATCGTCGACGGGTTCATTGGCCGAATACCGCTATGAGATCATGAATGCGATCGACCTCCTGCTCACCGGAATATGACGGCTGACCCTTCGGAATGCCTCGGCGATCTGCCCCATGAGGAGCGCATCCGCTCGCGCAAGCTTGCGTCTGGCGTCGCGACGATCATTGCCGACGCCAGCGGCCTGACAAAAGCCGACGCGGATCGGCTCGAGCGTGAACTCCGCGCCGCCGTGCTGCAGACGCCCGGCGTGACCGAGGTGCGGATCGCGATGACTGCGGCGGAGCCATCGCGGACGCTCATCGCCATCGGCAGCGGCAAAGGCGGGGTCGGTAAGTCCACCATCTCCGTGAACCTCGCGATCGCGCTCGCGCGAATGGGCAGGAAGGTCGGGCTGATCGACGCCGACGTCTATGGGCCCTCGCAGCCGACCCTGCTCGGAACCGACGCGAAGCCGCGGGCCGAGGGCGAGCAGCTGATCCCCGTCGAGACGCACGGGATCAGGTTCCTGTCGTTGGGACAACTGGTCTCGCCCGGGCACGCGCTCGCCTGGCGCGGGCCGATGGCGACGGGCGCGCTTGCCAAGCTGATCGACGCCGATTGGGGCGATTGCGAGCTGCTGATCGTCGACCTGCCGCCCGGCACCGGCGACGTGCAGCTGTCGCTGATCCAGAAATCGCGGCCGGCGGGAGCGGTGATCGTATCGACGCCGCAGGACCTGTCGCTGATCGACGCCCGGCGCGCGATCGACCTGTTCGACAAGACCAGCGTGCCGGTGCTCGGCATCGTCGAGAACATGGCGACCTATGTCTGTCCCCATTGCGGCGAGGCATCGCACCCGTTCGGCTCCGGCGGCGCCGAGGCGGCAGCCAAGGACATGGATTTGCCGTTCCTCGGCCGGCTTCCGCTCTCGCTTTCCATCCGCGAAGCTTCCGATGCGGGCGAGCCGCCGGCAGCGTCGGACGGTCCCGACGCGGAGGCGTTCAGGACGATCGCCGCGAAACTGTTGGAGACCGTCGCGCATTCATCTTCCGGAGGATAAGCCATGCCGCTGACGCGGGACGAGGACATTGCGGACCTGCTTCGGAACGCGCGGACGTTCGCGGTCGTCGGCGCGTCGGACCGGCCCGACCGGCCATCCTACGGGGTAATGAAATTCCTTCAGGAGTGGGGCTATCGGGTGCTGCCGGTAAATCCGCAGATCAGCGAAGAGCATGTGCTCGGCGAGTTCGTGTGGCGCGAGCTTGCGCAGATCGGAATTCCGATCGACGTGGTGGACATCTTCCGCCGCCCCGAAGCCGCCGCCGAAGCCGTCGAACAGGCGATCTTCGTCGGCGCCAAGGCAGTCTGGATGCAGCTCGGCGTGATCAACGAGGAAGCCGCGGCACGAGCCGAAGCTGCGGGGTTGAAGGTCGTGATGGACCGCTGTCCGCATATCGAAATTCCGCGGCTTGGCGTCGCGAAGGCGGGCGAAGGCGCATAAGCGTCATTGCGAGCGCAGCGAAGCAATCCAGTGCAGCGCTGGATTGCCGCGTCGCCTCCGGCTCCTCGCAATGACGGCTAGGCCGCAGCGACGGTCATCTCGGGCACGAGAATGGTGGGCGCATCGACTCCGTGGCGGAATTCGAGATCGCTCGCCGGTTCGAGGCTCGCGAACATATCGATGAGATTGCCGGCGACGGTGATCTCGGCGACCGGTTCGGCGATCTCGCCGCCCCGGACCATGAAGCCCACCGCGCCGCGGCTGTAGTCGCCGGTCACCCCGTTGACGCCCTGTCCGATCAGCTCGATCACGAGCACGGCCTCGGGCACGCTCGCCAGCAGCTCGTCGCGGCTGCGGCTGCCCGCCTCCATGTAGAGGTTGCTGGGCGCGGCGCCCGGCGCGCCGCCGACTCCCCGCGCCGCGTGACCGGTAGGCTCGATCCCGAGCTGACGCGCCGAAGCACTTTCCGCAATCCACTGGTTGAGGATGCCCTTCGAGACCAGCAACTGGCGTGAAACGCGGACCCCCTCGCCGTCGAACGGCCGAGAGCGCAAGCCGCGCAGCCGAAGCGGGTCATCGACGATCGCCACGCCGGGCGCGAACACCTGCTGGCCGAGCCTGTCCTGAAGGAAGCTGGTCTTGCGGGCGATCGAGGAGCCGCTGATCGCGCCGGCGAAGTGGCCGAGCAGGGTCATCGACACGCGCGGATCGAAGATGACCGGGTATTTCCCAGGCTTGGGGCGCCCCGGATTGAGCCGCGCAACGGCGCGCTCGCCGGCCTTGCGCCCGATGTCGGCGGCGCTTTCGAGGTTTTCGAGGAAGCGCGCGCTGTGCCCGGCGTAATCGCGCTGCATCGCGCTGCCCTCGCCCGCGACCATGACTGCGCTCGAGCTATGCCCGCTGGTCCGGTACGCGCCTGCAAATCCGCCGGAAGTCGCGAGCGCGACCGTCGATGCCGACGCGCTCGCTCCCGCGCCGTTAGAGTTGCTGACTCCCTCGACGGCGCGCGCCGCCGATTCGGCTTCAAGCGCCCGCGCGCGCAGCTCGGCCGGATCGGGCTCCTTGCCACCGTCGGTATCGAGGCGGGGCGGCTCTCCGCGCTGCAGAAGCTCTGCGGGCGCGAGGCCGGCGAACGGATCCTCCGGCGCCTCCTTGGCCATTGCCAGGCAGCGCTCGACGAGCGTGGCGAGGGCGGTGTCCGAGAGGTCGGAAGAAGCAACGGTTGCCGAACGCTGGCCGACGAAGAGCCTGAGCCCGATCTCCTCTCCTTCGGAGCGGCTGACGTTCTCGAGTTCGCCGAGGCGCACCTGAACGCCGGACGATCGGTCGCCGACATAGAGCGCGTCGGCCGCGGTTGCGCCGGCGGCGATGCCGCGCTCGACGAGCGCTTCGGCGATGTCGCGGGCCTGTTCGGGGGATTGCATCGAGGCCGCGCTTAATGCGGCGCGAGCCCGACGACCAGCATCCCGATGCAGACCAGCAGGCCGCAGGTGCGGTTCGACCGGGACAAGCGAAGCGCGAGCTCGCCATCCCCGGGATCGGCACGGAGCGCCTGATCGGCGAGGTGGAGCGCGGCGGGGAGCAGCGCGAGCAGCGCCAACCAGTCCGGCCGCACTCTCCAGATTGCAGCACCCCAGAGCAGCAGCGCGATCAGGTAGAAGATTCCGATTCCCAGCGGCGCCTTGTCACCCAACCGGCGAGCCGAGGATTTGACGCCGACCAGCGCGTCATCCTCGATGTCCTGGATCGCGTAGAGCGTGTCGTATCCGACCACCCAGGCGATGCTCCCGAACCACAGCAGGAACGGCGTCCACGAGAGGCTGCCCGTCACCGCTGGCCAGCCGACCAGCGCCCCCCACGAGAAGACGATCCCAAGCCACGCCTGCGGCCACCAGGTGATCCGCTTCATGAACGGATAAGCTGCGACGGGCGCGATGCTTACGAGCGCGACGATCGCGGCAGTGAGGTTGAGCTGCAGCAGGACGATGAAGCCGATGAGGCTCAGCAGAGCGATCAGCACCCATGCAGCCCGGAGCGACACGCGTCCGCTGGCGAGCGGGCGGAGCCGCGTGCGCTCGACCCGCCGGTCGAGGTCGCGGTCGACGACATCGTTATAGACGCAGCCTGCGCTGCGCATCGCCCAAGCGCCGAGGCCGAGCCACAGGAACAGGTTCCAGCGGCTTCCGACGCCGGCGAGCGCGACGCTCCACGCGCATGGCCAGTAGAGCAGCCAGCTTCCGATCGGCCGGTCGAGCCGCATCAGGCTCGCGAACGGCCTGAGCCGCGGCGGAAGCGCGCCGATGAACCCGCGCCGCTCGCTGTCGGGGACAATCTCGGTCGTGGTGGTCACGCGCGCGACCTAGCGGCTACCGACTCGAGCCGCTAGTTTTCCCAAATGGGGGTGAGCCTATGTTCAGGCTGTCGAGATTGAAGCCGCCGCACGGCTGGAATGCCGTTGGCTGGGAGTTGGCGATCGTCACGCTCGGCGTGATCATCGCACTTGCTGCGCAGGAATGGGCGGATGACCTCGGCTGGCGCAGCAGGACCGTGAGCGCGACCGCCGCGATCAGCCGGGAAGTCGGTGACCACTATGCCGCGTCGGTCGAGTGGCGCGTCGTCACGCCGTGCCTGATGGCACAGATCGACCGTCTGCAGGCGCGGCTGCTGGCGAGCGGCGATCAGCTGGACCCGGCACCGGTGTACAGCGAACCCGCATTCCCCGGCTTCGTGCTTCGAATCCCGAGCAAGGAGTACGACAGCAGCGCCTGGCAGGCGTCGATTGCCGACGGGGTGACCGCCCATCTGAGCCCCGACTTGCGGGCCGAGCTCAGCGAACATTACCAGCAGGTCTCCGTTCGGTCTGACATGACTCAGCGGAACGGCACTTCTTATGGGAACGTCTTCAGCCTGTCTCGGCCGATGCCGCTCGACCCGGCCGCCCGGCTTACCCTGATGCAGCTGCTCGACGAGCTGCGCGGACGCGTCATGTACATGGACCTGTCGTCCGGACAGCTGATCGAGCACATCACCAGGGCGAAGATGGTGCCGGATGAAAGTCTCACGACAGAGGCGGTCCGGCTCAGCGGTACCCGCTTGTTCTGCGCGGACCAGCATTTTCCGATGCGCAGTCTGAGAGAGGCGGAAACGCCGATTCCGTACAAATATTCGCCGCACCCGTCGGCAGTTCTGCCCGCATCGTGACGGCGACCCCCGCATGGCCGCCGAAGAGCTTGCCGCGTCTGTTCGTTCGAACGCCGCTGAGCGAGAGCGCGCACGTCGAGCTAGATGCGAAGCAGGCGAACTACCTCGGCAATGTGCTTCGGCTTGGGGCCGGCTCGGAGCTACTGGTGTTCGACGAGCTCTCCGGCGAATGGCTGGCGCGGATCGCTGAAGCAGGAAAGAGGCGGATGACGCTCTCCGTCGAGCGCAAGACCCGCGAGCCCGAGAGCATTCCCGACGTCTGGCTCGCCTTTGCGCCGGTGAAGCGCGCGCAGACCGACTGGCTGGTCGAGAAAGCGACCGAGCTCGGCGCCGCGCGGCTGGTGCCGGTGATGACCCAGCGCACAATCGCCGAACGGGTGCGGCTCGATCGGCTGGAGAGCATCGCGATCGAAGCCACGGAGCAATGCGGCCGCACGCGTGTGCCGCAAATCGTCGAGCCGGTTCAGCTCAGGCGCTTCGTCGAGGAGCTCGATCCCTCGCGCCACTTCTACTTCGCGGACGAAAGCGGCGGCGAGCCGATGAGCAGCGCCTTTCGCGAAGGTCCGGCCATCATCCTCGTCGGGCCGGAAGGCGGATTCGCCGATGAGGAGCGCGCTTTCGTTCGCGGCGCGGGCGCGAACCCGATCTCGCTCGGCCCGCGCATCCTGCGCGCCGAAACCGCGGCGCTTGCAGCGTTGTCGGCCTATATGGCGCTCGTGGGCGACTGGCGCTAAGCGCCGGCCCCCATGACCACGCGCACCGACGACAGTTACTCGCGGCCGATCGAGAGCCGGGCCGACCTGATCGCGGAATTCGAGCAGGGCGAGAAACCGTCCAAGGACTGGCGCATCGGCACCGAGCACGAGAAATTCGTCTATCGCGTGGCCGACCATCGCGCGCCGTCGTACGACGAA
>JAICXO010000116.1 GCA_025980335.1 Sphingomonas sp.
ATCCGCAACCGCATGCTCGACAATGTCGAGGGCGGCTTCACCCGTTATGCGCCGACCGGCGAAGTGATGCCGATCTACGATGCAGCGATGCTGTACAAGCAGGACGGCCGCCCGCTCGTCGTCATCGCCGGCAAGGAATATGGCACCGGAAGCTCACGCGACTGGGCGGCGAAGGGGACGGTGCTGCTCGGCGTCGGCGCGGTCATCGCCGAGAGCTTCGAGCGAATCCACCGCTCGAACCTCGTCGGCATGGGCGTTCTTCCGCTCCAGTTCCGCGAGGGCGAGAGCGCCACTACGCACAAGCTCACCGGCCGCGAGAAATATACGATCACGGGCATGGCCGGGTTGCAGCCGCGGCAGGACGTCGAAGTGAAGGTCACGCCGGACGAAGGCGAGGAGTTCAGCTTCACCGCGCGGTGCCGGATCGACACCTACAACGAGCTCGAATATTTCAAGTCCGGCGGAATCCTTCACTACGTGCTTCGCAAGCTTGCGGCGGCGTGACGCCGTTCGAAATCGCGATCGAGGTCGCCGGCTGGGCGGGCGCGGTCCTGATCCTGTTGGCTTATCTGCTGCTGTCGCTCGGCAAGCTGACGGGCCGCGCGCCGGCATACCAGCTGATGAATCTCGGAGGAGCGATCGGGTTCGTGATCAACGGCTGGTGGCACCGCGCCATCCCCAATGCGGCGATGAACGTCGTCTGGGCGGGGATCGCGATCTATTCGCTCACGCGGCTGGCGCGGCGGCAAGCGCGGACTTCAGCCAGTCCGGAATGATTGCATTGTCGGGGATCGCGTCGACCCGGACGTGAACGACCGACAAGCCGACCTCGGGATATTCGACCCGCGTGCGCTCGCCGCCGCTCCCGACGGTCACGAACAGGCGGCGGTTGATCTTGTGCCGCCAGTTCATTCGGGCGGTGTTCTCCTGGCCGACGAAGCAGCCCTTGGTGAAGCTGACTCCGTTCAGCTCGGCGGCGTTGCACTCGAGCCAGAGGACGTCGCCGAGCTCCGCGCGCCCTTCGCAGACGCCCAGGCGGAGGCGGTGCTCGAGCCAGCCGCTTGCAGGTTCGCCGGGCGGAGCGAGCCAGCGCTTTCCGAGTTCCGACAGCCGCGGATCGACAACGCCTTCATCTCCTCGCGTCGACCAGTGAACGGCAATCGAAGCATCAGGCGCGATTCTGATCTCACGGCGCAGGCGGTAAATGGTCAACCGCTTGATCAGGTCGTCGCTTGCTTCAGCCTCGCAGTCGAACAGCAGATCGTCGCCGTCGGCCCAGACGATGAAGTCGAACAGGCACTTGCCCTGGGGCGTCAGCAGCCCGGCCCAGACTGGAAGCGCGCCGGTCACGTCGCTGGTGACCAGCCCTTGAACGAAGCCGCGAACGTCCTCGCCCGAGAGGCGGATCACGGCGCGGTCGGTGAGGGTGGTCGCGGCCATGGGTCTCAGTTAGGGAGCGCCGAGTGGCTTCGCAAACGCTGACCATCCGCCGCCCCGACGACTGGCACGTGCATTTGCGCGACGGCGAGATGCTGCGGGCGGTAGCGCCGTACACTGCGCGCGAGTTCGCCCGGGCGATCGTCATGCCCAATCTGGTGCCGCCGGTGACCACGCCCGAGGCCGCGGCGGCTTATCGCGAGCGGATCGTCGAGGCGGCGGGGCCCGGCTTCACGCCGCTGATGACCTGCTACCTGACCGACGAGACCAGCCCCGAAGCGGTCGCTAGCGGGTTCGAACAGGGCATCTGGCTCGCGGCCAAGCTCTATCCCGCGAACGCAACGACCAATTCGGCACAGGGCGTGACCGACGTCCGCAACATCTATCCGGCGCTCGAGCGGATGGAGAAGATCGGAATGGTGCTGTGCGTCCACGGCGAAGTCACCGATCCGCAAGTGGACGTGTTCGACCGCGAGGCCGTGTTCATCGACCGGGTCCTGTCGCGGCTCGCCACCGACTTTCCGGGGCTGAAGATTGTTCTGGAGCACATCACCACCGCGGAGGCCGCGGATTTTGTGACCAGCGGCGGAGCCAACGTCGGTGCGACGGTTACGCCGCAGCACCTGATGATGAACCGCAACGCTTTGTTCGCTGGCGGACTTCGGCCCCACGCCTACTGCCTCCCGGTGGCCAAGCGCGAGAGGCACCGTCTCGCGGTGCGCAAGGCGGCAACCTCGGGTGCGCCGAACATCTTCCTCGGCACCGACAGCGCGCCGCACGCGCGGCACGCCAAGGAGTCCGCCTGCGGCTGCGCAGGCATCTTCAATGCGCCGCACGCGCTCGAAAGCTACGCGGCGGTGTTCGACGCCGAGAACGCACTCGACCGGTTCGAGGCATTCGCATCGGAGAACGGCGCACGCTTCTACGGGCTTCCGCTCAACGAAGGGACGGTCACTCTTGAGCGCGCAGAGGTGCATGTCCCCGAGCGCATCGAATCGCATGGCGTCGAGTTGGTGCCGTTCCACGCCGGCGAGACGCTGAGCTGGAAATTCGTCGGCTGATCAGCAGCCGCCCTTGCCGCCCGAGCCGCTCGGACCGATCACCGCGGCATAATGGTCCTGCAGCCGCTGGTAGCATTCGCATGCCCGCCGCTTGAGTCCGGCGCGGTCGAGCACGCGGACGATTCCGCGGCTGGTCGAAATCAGGCCTTCGGACGATAGCTCCCGGATGACCGCGTTGACCGTCGTGCGCTGCACTCCGAGTAGGCCGGCAAGCGCCTCCTGCGTCAGCTCGATTCGGTCTCCGGCGCGGCCCTGAACCGCAAGCAGCCAGCGCGCCGCACGCTCGGTGATCGAATGGAAGGCGTTGCAGGCGACCGACTGCATGACCGTCGAGAGCAAATAGTCGGAGTAGCGGCAGAACAGGTTGGAGATGAAGGGCGAGCGCTTCTTCGCGTCCTCGAGCGCTTCCATCGGCACTTTGAACGCGGGGCCGCCGACCAGCACCTCGGCGCGCGAGAAGGCCGGCGCATGGCCGCAGCTGACGATTCCGCCGACCGCCCCTTCCCTGCCGATCGACGCGACCTCGATCGAACGGCCGCCGTCGAGATCCACCACCATGGTGATCATCGCGGGCGCAACCGGGAACAGGGTCGAATGGACGTCTTCGCCGCGCTTGAGGACGGTTTCGCCCGCCACGAGCTCGACCGTCCTGCCGAACGGCTCGATCAGCGCACGCGCCTCGCGCGAGAAGGTCGAAAGCAACCGGTTGCCCGCAAAGGCTTCGTCTGCCCGGCCAAGCTCGTCTGTCGTAACCTCTGCCACGTCCATTCCCTGAAAAGCCGCGCGAGTTCGTTACGAACGCGGGCCGACAGCGATAATGCCGCTGGCGGCAACTTGCTCCATCAGCCGTGGACGGCTTCGACCAGCCTGCGTCCGCCGACGAGCAGGCAATCGGCGACCAGCCGAAGCGGCGCCACATCGACGAGGCTCCGGCGATTGTCGATCAGGTCGACGAAGGTTTGATAGATATCGGGATACTCGCCGATTCCGCTGTCGGTGCTCGCCTCGCCGTTGAGGATCAGCCGTGCGCCGCCGTCCTCGAGTCGGACGCGGGTCCCGTCCGCCGTCTCGACCGTGATCGTCCATTCCTCGCCCTCGCTGCGGCGCCAGTCGAGGCTCGCGGTCAGCGGCCCGTCGGCCTCGGGGCTGTAGAAGGTGATGTCGGCCGCAATCGCCGTCTGCGCATTCTCCGGAATGCTGAGGTCGGCCGATTGGACGAACAGGCTGCCGGGAAAGATCTTCGACGCGATCGAGAAAGCGTTGATCCCCGGATCGAACACGCCGAATCCGCCCGGCTGCCAGATCCACTGCTGGCCCGGGTGCCATTTGTAGACGTCCTCGTGCCAGTGGACCTGCATCGATCTGATGCGCTTGCCGGCGAGCGCCCGAGCTGCCTCCTCGACCGTTGAATGATGCTGTGCGTGCCAGGTGGTGAACAGGCTGACGCCTTGCGCCTGCGCGAGGCAGTCGAGGTCGGCAATTTCGGCGAGGCCGACGGTCGGCGGCTTTTCGAGCAGGCAGTCGAGCCCGGCGAGGATGCACTCGCGCGCGATCTCGTAGCGCGGCTCCGGCGGCGTCGTGATCGCCACCGCCTGGAGATCGGGGACCGTGCGGATCAGCTCGCGCCAATCGGTGAACTTCTGCCCGACGCCCTGCCCCGATCGGCTCGAGCTCGCGACGAGGTCGAACCGCGGGTTGCGCTCGATCGAGGGAACGTGCTGGTCGGCGGCGATCTTGCCGTAGCCGATGATTGCGATTCTGATCGGCTTCACTGCCTCACCCCGGCGACATAGGCGCGGGTCCTGGCAAGCGTGTCGGCGGGCGACTGTCCCGGCTTGTACAGGCCCGATCCGAGACCGAAGCCCGCCGCACCGGCGTCGAGCCACGGGCGCATGTTGTCGGGCTTGATTCCACCGACGATCATCAGCGGAATGTTGCGCGGAAGGACCGCCAGATGCGCCTTGAGCACGGAAGGGCTCGCGCCTTCGGCGGGAAACAGCTTCAGCGAGGTCGCCCCCGCCCGGATCGCCGCGAAGCCCTCCGACGGCGTGAAATAGCCGGGCGACGAGACCAGTCCAGCCTCGGCGCTCGCGGCGATCACATCCGGGTTGGTGTCCGGCGAGACGATGATCCGGCCGCCTGCTTCCTTGACCTGGCGGACCTGCTCCACAGTCAGGACCGTGCCGGCGCCGACCAGCATCGAATTGCCGAACTTCCTCGCGAGGAGCTCGATGCTCTTGAGCGGCTCGGGCGAATTGAACGGCACCTCGATGATCCGGATGCCGCCTTCACGTACCGCCTCGCCGGTTGCCTCGGCTTCGGCGGGAGTGAGGCCGCGGACGATCGCAATCAATGGGCATTGGCCCAGATAGCGGTGCAGCAGCTCGGTCGCGCTCACCTCAAATCCTCTTTGCAATTTCGCGGATGCCGGCGAGGAAGCATTCCTCCCCGTCGAGCTGCACCGACTCGCGGTTCGCCTGCCCGAGCGCCGCGGAATAGAGACGCGTCAGCTCGGGCCGGCCCATGATCGCGACCCGCGCGCCCGTCGGAACGGTGAGTCCGATGCGCACGTCCGTGCCGATCAGCAAGCCGCTGGCGAAGCTCGCTGCGTCTTCCTTCTTCATTTTCCCGAGCACGACCGAGGCGCGGACCGAGAAGAGCTCCGCCGGGAGCGCTTCATTGAAAACCGTGTGGCGCGCGGCATCGCGAAAGGCGTCGTTCACTTCGACCGGTTGCTGCAGCAGGTCGGAAAGGATGCTGTGCTCCTTCAGCAGGCTGAACAGCTCGCCGGTCATCACCGTGCGAAAGCTCTGGATGTGCTTCTGGTGGAGCACGACCCATTTGTTGTGCGTGCCCGGATGGCTGACCAGCGCATCCGCATCGACCAGGCCGGCCTCGGCTCCGCCGAGCACCTGGACTTCCTCGCCGCGCATGATGTCTGCGCGTCCGTCGCCCAGGTAGGAGACACCGGGCACGATCGCTTCGCGCTCGCCCGCCCAGACGACGTTCTTCGCAAGATCGTCGATGCTCGCGGGGCAAGGTACATAAGGGACATCTATCCACCCGCGGTTCGAGCCGATCATTCCCGCGAGCAGCAGCGGCTTGTCGCCGAGCTTGTCGCGAATCTCGGCGATCGCGGCGCGAAAACCGCCGGCGGGCACCGACAGGATTCCCTTGCCGTCCTCGAATTCGCCGGCCTGCTTGCCGGCAGAATCGATCAGATAGGCACGGCGATTGGTCGTGCCCCAGTCGACTCCAATGAAACCATCTGCCCAGCGCATGCTTTTTCCGCCCATAGACGAAAACCTCGTGAACGCGACTTGGCTCCCGAGGTTTTCCTTTTTTGCCGGCGAAGCTATCGCATCCCGGCTCGGAAGGTCCGGCCGGGACCTTCAGGACTAAGCAGCCTGGCGCCGGAGGAGACTGACCCATCGCCAACTTCATGTTCGCGACCGGGATCGAGAACAGCATCCCGACGATCAACCACGGCAAGACCCGCATCGACGAGATGGCGGTCTGTGGCCATTATGAGCGATGGCGCGAGGATTTCGACTGCGTCCAGGAAATCGGAATCAACTATCTCCGCTACGGGCCGCCGATCTACAAGACGTACCTGGGCCCGGGGAAATTCGACTGGGAGTTCACCGATCTCACCTTCGCCGATCTGAAGCGGCGCGAGATCACGCCGATCGTCGACCTGTGCCATTTCGGCGTGCCCGACTGGATCGAGAATTTCCAGAACCCCGACTTCCCGCGGCTGTTCGCC
>JAICXO010000128.1 GCA_025980335.1 Sphingomonas sp.
AAGCGCCGGTCAATCTCTTGATAGAGCGCCAGGTTCGGTCCCTCGAGCATGCCGTCGCGTCCGATATCTGTAACCAGCAGGTGAAGCGCATCCGGGTACATCCCGGCGACATCCCACAAGCTCTTTCCGCTATCCTCGGTCCAGCCGCCGGTCGCGACCGTTGGCTCTCCCTCGATCGTCCTGACGTCGAGCGAGAGCGTAATTCGATCCGGGCCGAACTCGTCGATCCAGGTCCGAACGGTTTCGGGCTGCTTCACGGCAAGACTGCCGACCACCACGCGCGCGACACCCGCGTCGAACATTCGGGCCAGCTGATTGCGCTCACGATACCCGCCGGCGACCTGCAGGCGCAGCGAGGTGGACCGGGCGAGCTCCGCGATGAGCTCGTGCTGGACCGGCTGGCGTGCCCGCGCGCCGTCAAGGTCCACGACATGGGCCCATTGTGCACCCGCGTCGGCGAACTCACGCAGCGCGTCGAGCGGAGCGGTCGAGTAAGGCGTCACCTCATCGAAGCGGCCCTGCCGCAGCCGCACGACGCCGCCACCGATCAGGTCCATGGCCGGGTAGATGATCACGCGAGGAACGCCTGAAGGAATCGGGCGCCGGCCTCGGCGGAGCGCTCGGGATGGAACTGCGCCCCGAGCCAGTTGCCCTGTCGGACCACCGCGGGGATCGGGCGTCCGTAGTTAGCTGTCGCGACCGTCGGCGGGCCATCGTCGCAGGCGTAGCCATGGGCGAAATAGACGTAATCCCCGCTGTTCAGGCCTATTCCCGCGTCCACGACATCGAGTCTGCTCCAGCCCATGTGCGGTACGGGCATTCCGAGCGCCGGTTGCAGTGCGCGCACCTCACCGGGGATGATCCCGAGGCACTCGGTATCAGCCTCATCGCTTCGCTCGAACAGCAATTGCATACCCAGGCAAATGCCGAGCGCCGGCTGCGCGAGCGAGCGCAAGCAGCCGCGCAAGCCCAATTCCTCGATGCGCTGCATCGCATGTCCCGCCGCGCCGACACCCGGAAGCACCACACGATCTGCGCCCGCGATCTCTTCCGCGTTGGTGGTCAAGGACGCGGTCACGCCGAGCCGCTCAAAGGCGAGCTCGATGGATCCGATGTTGCCGTACCCCAAGTCGACGATCGCCAGGTTCACAGGACGCCTTTCGTGCTTGGGAGCCCGTCTCCCTCGCAGCGTATCGCGTCGCGCAGCGCCCGTCCGAACGCCTTGAAGCATGCCTCGGTCTTGTGGTGATCATTCTCACCTTCGACCTTGACGTGGATCGCCGCACCCATGCTGTCCGCGAGCGAGCGGAACACGTGCGGGGTCATCTGCGTCGGGTAGTCACCGATGGCAGTCGAAGCGAACTCGCCCTCGAAGCGGCAATAGGGGCGTCCGGAAAGGTCGATCAACACCTCCGCCTCGGCCTCGTCCATCGGCAGCTTGAACCCGAAGCGCCGGATTCCGCGCTTGTCGGAAAGGGCCTTCGCCAAGGCCGTGCCAAGCGCGATCGCGCAGTCCTCGATGCTGTGGTGCGGATCGATCTCGATGTCGCCGTCGCATGTCAGCACCATGCTGAATCCGCCATGGGCGGCGACCTGGTCGAGCATATGGTCGTAAAACGGGATGCCCGTATCAACCTTGCGCGGCGAGGCGGCGTCGAGATCGACCGCCACGGCGATCTGCGTTTCGCGAGTATCGCGAACCACTTCGGCAACGCGGTGCGGCGACGTTTCGATATCAACCCCGAAGGCACGGAGCAGGGCATCATTCTCGGCGTCCGTGCCGATCGTCACCCGTACGCCCCCGGGCGCCGCGTTGGGTCGAAAACGGACGCGGATGCCCAGCGAGCGCAACCGATGCGCGAGACCTTCCGCGTCATCGACTTGCAGGAACAGGAAGTTGCCGCCGCTCGGACGAACAGTGCGCACGATTGCCGACGTGGCCAGCCGTTGAGCAATCCGCTCGCGGTCAGCCTTGATGCGCGCGATGCGCTCAACGTGGATCGAACGGCGTGACGGCGCGAGCGAAGCCAAAGCGGCGTCCACCGACGGACCCGGTATCGGGTATGGCGGCAGCGCGCGGGCGGCAATCGCGATCGTGTCCGGTTCGCCGATGGCGCAGCCGACGCGGGCTCCGGCGAGGCCGAACGCCTTCGAGAGGGTCTTCAGCACCACGAGGTTGGGACGGCGTGCGGCCTCAGGAGTCAGGCTCGTCGTGTCGGAGAAATCGAGATAGGCCTCGTCCGCCACAACGATCGTCTCAGGCAAGGCATCCGCGATCTTGAGGATCAGGGCGGGATCAATCTCATTTCCAGTGGGGTTGTTCGGAGTGCAGATGAAGGCGAGCTTCAGATTTTCTTCGCCGCTCACGGCGCCGAGGAATGCGTCGGCATCAAAATCGAAGCTGTCGTTGAGCCGCACTTCGATCAGCCGCGCGCCCTGCAGCCGAACGAAATGCCCGTAGGCCGAAAAACTCGGCGTGCAGATCGCAACGGCGTCGACCGATGGACGGCAGAAGGCGCGGATGAGCATGTCGATCGCGTCATCAGCGCCGCGGGTGATGACCAGGTTGTCCGGCTGGACGCCGTAGAGTGCCGCAAGCGCAGCCTTGAGCTTTGCCGGTTGCGGTTCCGGATAACGATTGACGCTGCGTGCAAGCGGCCCCTCGACCAGAGGCGGGTACGGATTCTCGTTCGCGTCGAGCTTGATCGCGTCCGGCGCGGCGAAGGCATTGTTGGCGGCGATGTCGAAGGGCTCGAGCGCGACAATCTCAGGCCGGGCGAGGCGTTCGGCGAGCGAGGTCATGCCGTCACCTCCAGCCGGGCATCGGCGGCGCGGGCGTGAGCCTCGAGGCCCTCCATTCGGGCGAGCAAGGCAGCGGGCGCCGCAATGGCTCGCGCAGCTTGGGCAGTCACCGTCTGCACGCTCATCGCCTTCAGGAAAGTATAGACCGACACGCCGCCCCATGCTCGCGCGGCGCCGTCGGTCGGCAGCACGTGGCTCGACCCGGCAAGATAGTCGCCGAAGGTCTCGGCAGCGAGCGAGCCGGCGAACACAGCGCCGGCGTTCCGGATTTCGCCGACGAGCTTTTCTGGCCGCTCGACCGCGAGCGACAAATGTTCGGGAGCATATCGGTTTGCGACGTCGAGCGATTCCCCGAGGTCGGTAATGACAATGATCCGGGCCATTTCGAGCGATGATTGCGCGATGTCATACCGGGGCAAAGTCGCGACCTGATCCTGAACCTCGCGAGCGACCCGGTCCGCGATCTCTTGCGAGGTCGTCACCAGCAGGACCTGCGCCGCGGCGTCGTGCTCCGCCTGGCTCAGCAAATCCGCGGCGACAAGGACGCAATCGGCGCTGTCATCAGCAATGACCATCAGCTCGCTCGGGCCGGCGGGCATGTCGATTGCCGGTCCGGCGGGCAGGCTGGAGACCAGCCGCTTGGCCTCGGCAACCCAGGCGTTCCCCGGACCGCAAATCTTGTCGACCTTGGGAATCGCGCCGGCGCCGAACGCGAGCGCCGCAATCGCCTGCGCTCCGCCAACCGTCCAGACACGCTCGATCCCCGACAGTTCGGCAGCAAGCGCGATCAAGTCGTCGAGTCCGCCATCGGTGCGTGGCGGCGTCACCGCGACGATCTCACGCACGCCTGCCGCTTGCGCGGGGATGGCGAGCATCAGCAGCGACGAGAACAGCGGCGTCTTTCCACCGGGGACGTACAGGCCCACGCGATCGATTGCTCGCCACGTCTTCGTGACGGTCAGGCCCGGCGCGGTTTCCATGCCGAAGTCCGATGGGCGGCTCGCCATATGGAAGTCGCGGATTCGTGCGGCGGCAAATTCCATTGCGGCGACCTGCGCGGCCGGCAGCCGCCGGCGTGCTTCAGCTGCGAGGGGATGAACGTCGATTTCGCGCGGTTCCTCGCCGTCGATCCTCAGCGCGAGGTCGCACAGGCCTGCCCAGCCCCGATTCCGCACTTCATCGACAATCGAACGCACGGCGGACTGAAGCGTCTCGTCAAACCGCTGCTCCGGGCGAGCGAGCACCGCAAGACGCTCGTCGTCGCTTAAGTTGCTCCAGTGAAACTGTTTCACAGCATCATCTTTTCGATGGGAACAACTAAAATCGCCGACGCGCCGGCGTCCTTGAGCTTCTGCAGCGTCTCCCAGAAGACCGATTCCTGACAAACGGCGTGCACCGCGAAATGGCCTGGACGGCCATGAAGCGGCAGGATGGTCGGCGCATCGGCGCCTGGCAGCAGGTCGGTGATGCCCTTCAGTGCCTCGCTTGGCGCATTCAGCATGATGTACTTGGACTCCTTGGTCGCAAGCACGCCCTGCAGCCGGCTGAGCAACTGCTCGGCGATGGCCGCCCTGCCCGCATCGAGCGGCCGCAGAGTGCGGATCAGCACTGACTGGCTCTCCATCACCGTGTCGACCGCCCTCAAGCCATTGGCCTCGAGCGTCGCTCCGGTCGAAACGAGATCGCAGATGTAGCTCGCAATCTCGAGCCGGGGCGCAAGCTCGACGGCGCCACTCATCTCGACCACCTCTGCGTCGATCCCGCTGTCCTGAAGGAACCGCCGCAGCAGCCGCGGATAGGAGGTGGCGATGCGCTGGCCCGCAAGCGTTCGCGGCCCCTCATAAGGGAGCCGTTCGGGCGCCGCGATCTTGAGACTGCATCGGCCAAAGCCGAGCTCGGCAACCCGCTCGAACCCCGGCTCCGCCTGACCCAGCGCGAACTCCTCGAGGACATTCTGCCCGACAATCCCGAATTCGCAGGCGCCGTCGCTGACGAAAGTCGGAATGTCATCGTCCCGAACGAACATGAGGTCGGCGGGGAAGTTGCCGGCGCGAGCGGTGAGGCTGTTCTTCCCCGCCTCTATGCGCAGCCCGGCTTCGCGCAGGAGATCCTTGCTCGCGTCGGACAAACGCCCCGAGCGCTGGAGCGCGATGTGGAGCCGGCTTCGATCAACGGACATTGCCGGTCTCCAGTGCGTCGATCGCGCGGCGGTACCCCTGGTGAGGCTCGTCGCGAAGAAACCGCCCGACGCGAACGATCGTGGTCGTGCTGACGCCGGTTCGCTCGTGGATATCGCGGTAGGACAGCTCGCTGCCGTCGAGCAGCCTTGCGACATGCCAGCGTTCGGCAAGGGCGCGGACCTCCGACGGGGTGCAAAGATCGCGAAGGAGCAAGCGCATCTCTTCGCGCGAGCGCGGCGTCAGCAGTGC
>JAICXO010000138.1 GCA_025980335.1 Sphingomonas sp.
AGGACAATCAAGGTACGGTCTTTCTCCTCGACATGGCTGTCGATGCCGAGAATTCGGGCGAGCGAGACTTCGGGAACGCGGCGGCCGCGAATGGTGGCGACGCCGGCGCCGCCGAGATGCTCGAGCGTCACGCTCTCGCCGTTGGCGCGGACGATCTCTTCGATCGCCGAGCGCGGGATCGCGAAATGCTGCCCGTCGATGGAAAGGGTGAGCGCGGGAATGATCGTCAGCGTGAGCGGCACGCGAAGGGTCATCCGGGTCCCTTCGCCGGGCTTGCTGTCGACCTCGACGATGCCGCCGATCCGCTCGATGTTGGAGCGCACCACGTCCATCCCGACGCCGCGGCCCGAAATCGAGGTCACTTCCTTGGCGGTCGACAAGCCTGCTTCGAAGATCAGCGCCAGCTGCTCGCGTGGGCCGAGCTTCGCCGCCTCATCGCGCTCGAGCAGTCCGACATCGAGCGCTTTGGCGACCAGATTCTTGCCGTCAATTCCGCGGCCGTCGTCCTGGATGTCGATCAGGATCTGGTTGCCCGACTGGCGCGCGGAGACTGCGAGGATGCCGATTTCCCGCTTTCCGGCCTTGAGCCGGTCGGCGGGCTTTTCGATGCCGTGATCGACCGCGTTGCGGATGATGTGAGTCAGCGGATCGCGGATCATCTCGATCATCTCGCGATCGAGCTCGACGTCGCCGCCCTCGATATCGACCAGCACCTGCTTGCCGAGCTCGGCCGAGAGGTCGCGGACCATGCGGGGGAGACCGACGAATAGATTTTCGATCCGCTGCATGCGCGTGCGGGTGATCGCATCGCGCATGTCGGCGATGATCGCGGACAGGCGCTCGAACGCGCCGTCGACCGGGACGTCGGTCGGGCTCTCGCGAAGCCGCCGCGCGAGCTCGTTCCTTGCGAGCACCATGTCGGAAACCGTGCTCATCACCCGGTCGAGCAGCTCGACGGAGAGGCGGATCGTTCGGGGTGCGGAGGAAGCCCGCCCCTGCCCTTCGGCAACGGCGACGTGAGCGTGCGCGGCAACGCCCTCGGCGCCGGGAGCGAGGGCATCGATCAACCCGCTGTCGTCGCCGCCGGGCAGATCTTCCCCGGCCTCGATCGCGGCGATCATCTCGGCGATCCGGTCGATGACCGCAAGCACTGCGCTCACAAGCTGTCCGTCGGGATGGCGGCGGCCGGCGCGGACGTCGGCGAGCGCGTCCTCGGCCGCGTGGCTGAGCGCCTCGAGCCGCGGGAATTCGAAAAAGCCGCAATTGCCCTTCACCGTGTGGACGAAGCGGAAAATGCTGTCGAGGCGCGCGCGGTCGTCGGGCTCGGCCTCCCAGGCGACGATCTCGCCGCCCAGCGCTTCGAGCATTTCGCGGCATTCGGCTACGAAATCGGCAATCAGGTCATCCATCGGGTGTGGCCGCCCCCAGGTGCTGCATCGGCGAACCTTATGCCGGTGAGGAGTTAACGCGCCGTTATCCCTGTCCTGAGGTGCTAATCCCTGAGGATCAGCACCCCGACACGATGTTCGCAGCTCTGGCGCTCCTCCGCGTCACCCGGCGCATCGGGATCGGCGAAGGCTGTATGGAAGCAGTTCTGCGGCTGCGCGTCCGGCTCGTCCTTCGAGAACTCGCACAGCTTGAACGCAAGCACCTCGTCGACCGTCATTTCCGGAGAGAAATGCCATTGCTGTTCCGGATTGAAGCGCAACGCGGCATGGTGGGTGGCCCGGCCCTCCGGCGCAATCCCGATGAAGTCCATGGGGACGATGTCTGCGCGATCGAGGCTGTTCGGCGCACAAAGCGCGAGCGGCATGTGCCGCAGCGGCTCATGCATGTTCGTCGTGCGCCAGAAGTCGATCGACATGAAAGCGGCGACGTCGTCTTCGGCATATCGGTCGGCCCACCACCGCTCGACGTCCGGTCCGGCAAAGGCGCCAAGGTTGTGCGCATACAGCTCGGCCGTCAGCGGGCCGTCGGAATGGATGCCAGCGGCATATTGCGGGTTTTCGGTCCCGCGCCCGCGCCGCATCGGAGCCGGCCGTTGCTGCACCTCGATGCGCTTCCCCGGCAGCAATCGCGTCCGGATGATGTCCTCGATCTCGTCGGCAAACGCCGGAGGCACATCGCTCCAATCACGGACGCTAGTCTCGTGCTTCAACAGGACGAACCCATTCGCGGCAAAGAATTCAGCCTCGTGAGCCGCGCTGTCCTGCAGCCTCCGGCCATCCTCGACTTCAACCGGCGGAAACGGCGGCCGCGGCTGCGCCGGTTTGCGGACATCGATCGTCGGAAGAGTCCCGCTGAAGTCTCGCGGAAGGAAGCCGTTCAGCTGCGCCTGAACCATCGCCTCATGTTAGGCTGCAACGGCGCTGCGCGCTACTGCTGCGCGGGGATGGTCGCGCCGATCATCAGCACCTCGCTAGACGGGTCGGACAGGCGAATCGAGCCGCCCCCTTCCGCGGCAAGGCTGTGCGCGAGCCATGCGCCGGCCGCGCGCGGCTCGATGCTTTCGCCGCCGCCGCTGGCGAGCGTTTCCCGAAGCACGGGATCGAGCAGGATGCGCGGACCCTCGGCGCGAACCGCAAGCTCGATTTCGCCACCGCCCCGCTCCGCCCCGACGTCGAGCTGGCCGCCACGGACGAGCGCATCGCCGGCGAGCAGCGCAAGATTGAGCAGAAGCTTGACCGCTCCCTTGGGCAGTTTGTCGCTCTCGACCACCCAGCCGAGCCGGACCTTGCCCTCGGCCCCGAACAGCCCTTCGAGCGCCGCATGGGCTTCGCCGGTGTCGATTTCGTCGCCGAAGCCGCCGCCGGCGCCGAACGCGAGACGGAAAAACTTGAGCTTGTTGGCGGTCGCGCGAGCGCTGTCCGCGAGCAGCTCGAGGCACTTTTCGCGCATGTCTTCATCGGTCTCGTCGCCGAGCAGCTCGATTCCGTTATTGAGCGCACCGACGGGCGACATCAGGTCATGGCAGAGCCGCGAGCAAAGCAGGCTGGCGAGGTCGACCGCGTTCACGCGGCGCTGAATGCGTCAGAGTTTAACCTCGCGCAAGGTGTTGAACGCCCCCGTCACGAAACCCATATTTCTTCTCGAATGGGGGGAATTCAGACGATCGACGTGCGCCTGGACGCCGCCCACGCCGGGTGGCGGCTCGACCGCGCGCTTGCCGATGCGGTGCCGACCCTCTCGCGCGAGCGGCTCAAGGCGCTGATCCGCAGCGGTGCGGTCGAAGCCCAGGGCTTGGCGGTTCGCGACCCCGCATTGAAGGTCAAAGGCGACGAAGCGCTCCGGGTTGCCGTTCCGGAGCCCAGCCCAGCGCACAACGAACCGCAGGATATCCCGCTCACGATTCTGTTCGAGGATGAGCATCTGCTGGTTCTCGACAAGCCCGCGGGGCTGGTCGTCCATCCGGCGGCCGGCAATCTCGACGGCACGCTCGTCAACGCCCTTCTTCACCATTGCGCGGGCAAGCTGTCGGGCATCGGCGGGGTGGCGCGCCCGGGAATCGTGCACCGCATCGACAAGGACACGTCCGGCCTGCTGGTCGTCGCCAAGACCGATGTCGCGCACGAGGGGCTGGCCAAGCAGTTCGCGGCGCATTCGATCGACCGGCGCTACCACGCGATCGTCAATGGTGTCCCGCAGGTGAGCGAAGGCATGGTCGACGCACCGCTCGCCCGCTCGGCGACGAACCGCAAGAAAATCGCGATCGTCGATGGCGGCCGCGGCAAGCGCGCCGTGACTCATTGGAAGCGCCTCGAGCGCCTCAAGGATGCCGCTCTAGTCGAGTGCAAACTCGAGACCGGCCGAACGCACCAGGTGCGGGTCCACATGGCCTCGATCGGCCATGCGCTGCTCGGCGACCCGGTCTACGGCGGATCGCCAAAAGCGCATGCCAAACTGCTGAAGCAACTCGGATTTCAGCGGCAGGCTTTGCACGCGGCGGAGCTCGGATTCACGCATCCCGTTACGAAGCACAGGCTGTCGTTCTCAAGTCCCATGCCGCCCGACATGCAGGAACTGAAGCGCGCGCTTGGTGTAGTAGGTTTAACCAGCTAGGGCGTGAAAGGCCCTACGAAGGGAGAAAGACGAATAGCGATGGCCAAGAGCAAAGGGATCGTCTCGCTCCCCGCGTCCGGCGGGGAGGCCGGACTCAACCGCTATCTCGCGGAGATCAAGAAATTCCCGATCCTCAGCCCTGAGGAAGAATATATGCTCGCCAAGCGCTGGCGCGAGCACGGCGACACCGAGGCGGCAGCGAAGCTGGTCAATTCGCACCTCCGGCTCGTGGCCAAGATCGCGATGGGCTACCGCGGCTACGGGCTGCCGGTCAGCGAGCTGATCAGCGAAGGCAATATCGGCCTGATGCAGGGCGTGAAGAAGTTCGAGCCCGATCGGG
>JAICXO010000048.1 GCA_025980335.1 Sphingomonas sp.
CCCGCGGCTTTGCCCTTCGGCGTGCGCGGTGTCGGCGTTGCGGTTGCGACTTCGGCCGTCTTGGCCTGCGTCTTCTTGAGCGCCGCGAGCTTGGCTTCGGCGGCCGCAGTCTTCGCCTTCTCGGCCTCGAGCGCCTGAGCGGTGTTGGTTTGCGCGCTCGCCTGCGGAGCGGCCGCTGCGGCAGTGCTGTTGTCGGCCGCGGCGATGGCCGCATTCGCATCCGCCGGTGCCTGCGTCCCGCCGACGGCGGCGAGCGTTCCGGCGCTATTGTCTGCGGCGGCCGGCGTCAGCTGAGCGGAACTGGCATCCGGGTGCGACCCGCCGCGCAGAGTCAGCGCGCCGACGCCCGCAACCACCACGACCGCCGCCGCGATTCCGGCGAGCACGGGGATGTTGGGCTTCTTCTTCGCAGGCGTCGCGCCGCTCTTCGCATCGGCTTTCGCCGCTCCGGCCGCAGCCACGCCTTCGGCAGCGGGTTCGATTACCCGCCGCCGGCTCGGGACCTTCTCGTCGGCGCCATCCGGCTTCGGCTCTTCCTTGCGCTTCCTCGATGCGCCGGTTTCCTCTCCGGCGCGCTTGAAGCTCGCCGCCTTCGGGTCCTTGGGCACGCCGGTTTCGACCGGGGCCGCGGGATCCGTGCCCGGCGTTGGCGGCACCGGCACGATCTCCTCGCTCTCGACCTGCTTGGCGTAGAAGCGAGTCGCCTCGTCGTCGGACGAGTCGGTCGCCTCCGCGGGCTTGCCGAACATCGCGAGCCACTCGTGGAGCGATTGCGGGCGCTCGTCCGGCTTGACCGTCATCGCAGTGTCGATCGCCGCGAGGAACTTCTTGCTGTAGCCGGGCCACTTGCCTTCGGCGAGCGGCTTGCCGAGGCCAGCATGGAGCCGCTCGAGCACTTCGGCCGGCTTCTCCCCCGTCACGCATTCGTACATCACCACGCCGAGCGCGTAGATGTCGGTCCATGGCCCCTGCGGGTAGGTCTTCACATATTGCTCGATCGCCGCGTAGGGCGGCGTGTGGAAGGTGACCTTGGTGCTGGTCGCTTCCGCCGCCTCGAACCGCGCCGATCCGAAATCGATCAGGACCGGGCGGTTATCGTCAGTGATCAGGATGTTCGGCGGCTTGATGTCGCGGTGGAGGACTCCGACGCGATGCGCGCGCTCCAGCCCTTCGGCGATCGGCTGAAGGATGTTCCACAGGCTGCGCTCGTTGAACCGCCGTCCCTGCTTCAGCATTTTCGAGAGCGAGACTCCGTCCTCGAAGTCCATCACCATGTAGGCGGTGCCGTGGATCTCGAACAGGCTTCGGACGCTGACGATGTTCGGGTGCCGGCTCGGAGTCGACAGGTTCCACAGGAGCTTCGCTTCCTCGACGAACTTCTTCAGGCCGAGCGCGTGGACCTCCTCCGCCTCGGAATCGATCGGCACCACCGTGTCTTCCGAATCGCGCTCGCTGATGGAGCTCGGGAAATATTCCTTGATCGCGACGAGCTCGTTGAAATAGACGCCGCGGCCCTTGTAGACGATGCCGAACCCGCCGACGCCGAGGACCTCCTCGATGCGCCATTCGCGCAGCACCGTGCCCATCGGCAGCGCTTTGTTGCTGTAAGCCTTGTTCATCGGCGAGCGCCCCTCCTCGTCCGCTTATCAAAAAGTAAATCGCACGAAGCTTCGGCGAATGCTAGTCAGTGCGTCGAACGACTGCGGGGGGTCGAATGCGGGTCGATTGCGCCAGCCGGACACACGTCGGCCTGAAACGGAGCATCAACGAGGATTCGATCTTCGCCGACCCGGAACTCGGGCTGTGGGCGGTCGCCGACGGGATGGGCGGGCACGATGCCGGCGAGATCGCAAGCGCGATGGTCACCGACGCACTGCGCTGCGTTCCCGCAGCCGACGACATCGATGAGTTCGCCGCTTCGGCCATCGAATCGCTCAAGCAGGTCAACGCTGAGCTGATCGCGCTCGCGCGCAGCGGCGGCCGGCAGCAGACGATCGGAACGACTGTGGTCGGGCTTGCGCTGGCTGACGGCGGCTACCGCTGCTTCTGGCTCGGCGACAGCCGCGGCTACCTCCTGCGCGGCGGCCAAATCAGCCGACTGACCCACGATCACAGCCTCGTCCAGAACCTCGTCGACGCGGGCATGCTCAAGCCCGAGGAGGCCGAAACCCACGAGAATGCGAACCTCGTCACCCGGGCAGTGGGGGCCGCCGAGACGGCCGAGATCGACATCGTCAGCGGCGACGTCGCGTCCGGCGACCTGTTCCTGCTCGCGAGCGACGGCCTGACGCGCGTCGTTCGGGACGAGGAGATCGCCGCGGAGCTTCAGCGCGGCTCGCTCGACGAAGCGGCCGACCGGCTGATCGAAACCGTCCTCGCGCGCGGAGCGCCGGACAATGTCTCGCTCACGATCACCAAGGTGCTGTAGGAGCTTGCCTTTCCTCTTGACGCCCGACGGTACGGCACCAATCTAGGCCTCACGCCGGCCTTCCCCTGTGGCCGGTCAGTCAGACTCGCGAACCTGATGGGCTCACTCATGCGCAAGCGTGGGTGAGCCTTTCTCGTGGAGTCACTGAACCGTCGCGAAGACCCTTGCGACCCAGCTGATCTGATAGACGAGCATCAGCACGGCGATTGCCCCCTGGACGCTTTTGCGCGGCGTGTAGATCGCGATTACGAAGAGGACGATCGAAAGGCCGTCCGCAAGCCAGTATTCGATGCCGAGACTGGCGAGATGGGCTCGGCCCTTGAGCGCGCTGTCGATCGGATCGATCGCGAGGGCAATGATCTGCAATCCGAAAAACCACGCCCGCCGCGCGAGGAAATAGTCCTGGTACGACTCGAAATCGCCAAGCCGCTTCGGGAAAAGCACAGCCGCGATCATGTAGGTGATCAGCGCATAGCCGAGCACGAAGACGTAGATCGCGAAGGTCCACACGCGGATGTCGCGCAGCATGAACTCGAACCACCACCAGAATATGGCAATCAGGAACATGTAGGCGACCCACACCAGGTGGACCCACCAGAAGCGGACCTTGCCCCTTTCCTCGAGCAGGCTTGCAAGCCCCTGCATGAGATGCGTCAGTGCTAGGCCGATGACGACCGATGCGAGCGTCATCACATAATCGAACATCGCCGGTCGCTGCCCCACCCCGCAGTTCGCGAAGCCCGGGGGAGCGTAGCAGCCGGCGCGGGAAAGTGAATTGCCGAGCGGGGGCAGCCTTGCGGACCGGCGCGGCTCCCGTCACTAATCCCGTCGAAGGGGAGCCGAATGAGCCTGATCGCCGACTTGAAGTCGCTCGAGCCTTCGCAGCGAAGCGCGATCTGGGCGAGCTATCTCGGCTGGACGCTCGACGCCTTCGACTATTTCCTTCTCACCTTCATGCTCGCGGCGATCGCCAAGGAATTCCACACCGACGTCAAGGCGGTGACCGTCGCCATCATGCTGACCCTCGCCGCCCGGCCGATCGGCGCATTCGCGTTCGGCTGGCTGGCCGAGCGGTTCGGCCGCCGCCCGGTGCTGATGGCGGACATCATTCTGTTTTCGATCTTCGAGTTCGCGTCGGCCTTCGCGCCGTCGATCACGACGTTGCTCGTGCTCCGCTTCCTGTTCGGGGTCGCGATGGGCGGCGAATGGGGACTCGGCGCGAGCCTGGTGATGGAAAGCATCCCCTCGCGGCTGCGCGGTCCCGTCTCGGGCCTGCTCCAGAGCGGCTATCCATCCGGTTATTTCGTCGCCAGCCTCGTCTATTTCCTGCTGTTCGACACGATCGGCTGGCGCGGCATGTTCATGGTGGGCATCGCCCCCGCGCTGCTCGTCCTTCTCATCCGCATGCACGTGAAGGAGAGCCCGGTCTTCGAAGCCCAGCGAGAGAAGCCGCGCGTCAACCCGGTCGTCGAGCTGCTTCGCTACTGGAAGATCGCGCTCTACATGATCGTGCTGATGGCCGCGTTCAACGCGTTCAGCCACGGCACGCAGGACCTCTACCCGACCTTCCTCCAGCAGCAGCATCACTTCTCGACCCACGTCACCGGTATCCTCACGGCGATCATGAACCTCGGCGCGATCGTCGGCGGCATCGGCTTCGGAATCTGGTCGGAAAAGATCGGCCGCAAGCGCGCGATCATCATCGGCAGCCTGCTCGCGCTGCCGGTCCTGCCGCTGTGGGCGTTCACCGCGACCCCGCTGCTTCTCGGAATCGGCGCGTTCCTGATGCAGGTCGCGGTGCAGGGCGCGTGGGGCATCGTCCCGGTGCATCTCAACGAGCTGTCGCCGCCCGCTGCACGCGCGCTGTTCCCCGGCTTCGCTTACCAGCTCGGCAATCTCATCATGTCCAAGAACGCCGTGTTCCAGGCCGGGATCGCCGAGAGCCACGGCAACGATTACGGGCTCGCGCTCGCGATTTTCGGCGGCACGATGGCGATCGTGATCGCAGTCTGGACCGCGATCGGTCCCGAGCGAAGCCACGCCGACTTCATGGCCGACGCTCGCTCCGCGCACGAATAGACGAGGCAAACTTCGGCCGCTGAAAAGCGTTTGTCGGCCACACGACCGATACGCCGATGTCCAGCTATCAGGGAAATGCGGGCCGGCCCGACCGGGCCAAGGCGATCGCCGCCGTCGTCGCGGTGCACGCGGCGCTCGCGTTCGTGATCCTGTCGGGCCTCAAGGTGCAGACGGTCGGCGAAGCCGTCGAGAAGCTGAAGACCTTCAACCTCAACCAACAGCCGCCGCCCCCGCCGGTGCCGCCACCCCCGCCCAAACCGCAGCCTCGGCAGGCGGCGAAGAAGCCGCAGGGTGCGCCTGCGCCGAAGGCCGAAGCCGCGCCCGTGGTCGCGTTGCCGCCGAAAATCCCGATCGCCTCACCGATTCCGGCGGCGAAGGTCGCCGGGACCGGCGCGGCTTCGAATTCGGGCGCCGCTGCGGCAGGCACGGGCACCGGCGCGGGCGGTGTGGGCAATGGTCAGGGCGGCGGCGGCACCGCCGATTATTCGCGCTTCACACCGGCCCGGCTGGTCCGCAATCTCACCCGCAACGATTATCGCTCGATCGCTCAGGGGCGGCTGCCGAGCGGCCGCGCAATGGTTTCGCTGCGGGTCGAAACCAACGGCATCCCCGACAACTGCCGGGTCGTCCGATCGAGCGGCGATCCGGCGGTCGACAACTCACTATGCCCGCTGATCGAGGCACGCCTGCGCTTCCGCCCGGCCCTCGACGACCAGGGCCGTCCGATCCCTTACCAGCTTCAGTACGTCGCGACCTGGAACCTGTAGCTCAGCGGCTCGCCACCGACGCCGGCGCGGCGCCGCTCTTGTCGTCGGTGCCCGCGAGCCGTGCTTTGTCGCGGCCATAGGCATCGTCGTAATAAGCGATCGCCTGCCCGTCGGGCACCGCGGTCATGTAGGTGATATAGACCGGCACCGGCTGGTCCAGCATCACCGGTTGCTCGGTGCCCGCCCCTTGCCACGACAGATCGCGGTGAAACAGCCATTTGCTCAGCCGCCACGCATCCTCGAGCCGGACGCAGCCGCCGCTGAAATAGCGGATCGACTTCTCGAACAGCTCGCGGCGCGGATTGTCGTGCAGATAGACCCCGAACTGGTTCGGGAACATGAACTTGATCCGGCCCATGAAATTGTTCGGGCCGGGGTTCTGGCGGAGCATGATCTGCTCCTTGCCGTCGCGCACGGCGTCCCAGTCGATCTTCGTCGCGTCGAGTATCTGCGGGTTCTTCGACCAGTCGGACACCTGCTCGTAGCCCATCCGCTGGAAATAGCTGAACCCGTACTTCTTCACCCACTGACCGACGTCATCCCAGGCAAGGTCCGAAGGCACGTACCAGTAGGGGTTGAGCGCAGCGTAGCGGATGTACGCGGCCATCATCGGCGTCGGATATTCCGTCTTGCCGACGACCACGACCATGTTGTCGACCGGTTTGCCGTCCTCGTACATGAACAGCCGCTGCTGTGCGGCATTGACCAGCACGTAGCGTTCTTTGCCCGCGGGAAGGACGCGTGCGCGTTCCAGGTTGAGATCGAGCACCTCGCGCTGCTTGTCGTCGCTATACTTGTGCTCGGTGATCGCGTCGCGAAGCTCGCCGTAGAACGGATGCATCCAGCCCATCTTCTCGACATAATCGGACAGCGACGGAGCGGCGGCGGCTTCGAGCAGCGCGGCCATGGCAGACGGCGGCTTCGGCTTCAGCTGCGGATCGACCCAGGTGATCCCGACTCCCGGGTCTATTCTCAGCGCGTCGACATAGGAGACGAATGCTTGCGAAAGCGCCTCGTCGGCACGCTCGATATATTTCGGCTTGTTCTTGTGGTGCGCCCTGTCGAGTGCGGCCTGAAGCGCAGGCACGTCGAAGATCGCGGGGCTGATATTATCGATGCTCGCGCTCGACAGCAGCGAAATCAGCTGCTCGGCCGCGTCGCCCGCTTGCGGCGAGAGCCACAATGGCGCGCCCTGGCGGCCCTTGTAGAAATCGGCGACGGTCTGCCCTGCCGGGAATTGCGCGGCAGAAACCGTGGCTGCCGCAGGGACCGTCTGTGCCGCTGCCGAGGCTGGTGCCAGCAAAGCCGCCCCGGCGATCAGCGCCGCGGCGAGGCCGCCATTCTTTCGAAAAGAGTGCACCGGCCGCCGGCCGGTGCACCAGTTACGCAGACTTCTCACTTCATGTCCCAGATCCCGCCGGATGTTGGTCCGGCAGGCCCCAATTAGCCACGCTCACCGCTGCGCATCGGCGCCGCATAGGTCGGAGCCGGAGCCGGCGGCGGAGCCATGGACGGTCCACCGGCATAATATTGCCCGTTGTAGACGTATCCGTCCACCATGCCGTCGTTGTTGCGATCGGCCCAGATCGCGCCGGCGAGGCCGCCGACCGCAGCGCCGATCACCGCGCCTGCCGGGATGCTGACGCCCGGCAGCACCGCGCCGGCCACTGCGCCGAGCGCAGCGCCGCCGAGCGCGCCGGTCACGACCGCGTGGGTCGTCGGATCGTATCCCGCCGGCGGGCCGGCATAATATTGGCCGTTGTAGACGTAGCCGTCGACATAGCCGTCATTGTTGTTGTCGGCCCACACCGCGCCGGCGAGGCCGCCGATCGCCGCACCGACCGCAGCGCCGGCGATGGTGCTGATGCCAGGCGCAACCGCGCCGACTGCCGCGCCGCCGACGGCGCCGACCGCGGCACCGGTCGCGATGCCGGAGTTCATCCGCGGATTCGAGGTGCACGCGCCGAGCGCGGCAGTACTTGCAAGCGCCAGGACCATAATGGAATTACGCATCGCTCTTTCTCCCGTTGTGTTGAGCTGCCGGAACATGCACCGCACGCAACATCGGCTGCACCGCAGTGCATGTTACAAGCGCAGGAACGACGATTGCGGCTCATCGTTCCGCAACCGCGACAAAGACCGGCTAGAGGCATTGTTCCGCTTGTGCAACGGGTTGAGCTAAGCTGTTGATTTGGAAGTGGAAAGAAATCGCGAATGAAAGCAACCATTTACCACAACCCGATGTGCGGGACCTCGCGCAAGACGCTCGATATCCTCCGCGATTCAGGCTGCGATGTGTGGGTCCATGAATATCTCAAAAGCCCGCCGTCGCGCGACGAGCTGAAGCGTCTTTACGACCGGGCGGGAATCAGCCCGCGCGAAGGTCTCCGAAGCAAGGAGCCGCTGGCCGAGGAGCTCGACCTCAGGCGGCCGGACATCAGCGACGACGAAGTCCTCGACGCGATGGTCAAGCATCCGATCCTCATCGAACGCCCGATCGTCGAAACCGCCAACGGCGTCCGCCTCTGCCGCCCGCAGGAAAGGGTGCGCGAAATTCTCTAGTACTTGCGCGCGGTCAACCGGCCTTTTCCCGTCTAGGATTCACACGAAGGCACGAAGGACACGAAGAACACGAAGGGATCCGCTCTTCATCGTGGCCTTCGTGTTCTTCGCGTCCTTCGTGTGAAAAAAACAAAAGCGGGGTTCCCGCGTTGCGCGAACGACGGAAGATGGTGCCATGACTCGCCTCGACCCCCGCCTTCTCCTGCAGGGCTACGCCACCGGCATTTTCCCGATGGCCGACAGCCGCGGGGCGGAGGAATTGTTCTGGGTCGAGCCGCGGAGCAGGGCGATCATTCCTCTGGAGCATTTCCACCTCTCCCGGTCGCTCCGCCGAACGCTCCGCTCGGGCAAGTTCGAGGTCACTCACGACCGCGATTTCGCCGGTGTGATCGCCGCCTGCGCCGACCGCGAGGAGACCTGGATCAACGACGAGCTCGAGCAAGCGATGGTCGCGCTCCACGGCTCGGGTCACGCTCACTCGATCGAGGTGTGGCAGGACGGCGCGCTGGCCGGCGGCCTCTACGGCGTCAAGCTCGGCCGGGCGTTCTTCGGCGAGAGCATGTTCAGCCGCGCTACAGACGCGTCGAAGGTCGCGCTCGCCTGGCTCGTCGCTCGGCTCAAGGTCGGCAATTTCACGCTTCTCGACTGCCAGTTCATGACCGAGCATCTGGCGTCGCTCGGCGCGGTCGCGATCCCGCGCGAGACCTACGTCGCGTTGCTCTCCGCCGCGCTTGGCGCTGGCGTCGCCGGCGCTTCCGCAGGCTTGGGCGGCGCGCTCGTGCCCGCAGTGGACGCACCGCCCGATTTCTTGGCGCTCGACAGGTTGCTCGAGCTCGCCGGCGCGTTGGGCGCCGGCGGTCCCGCCGGATACGTCATTGCGCAGCTCCTCGGCCACACGTCATAGAGCGGACTCTGGACCGGGTTGAGCGAGGGCGATTCCTTGTACACCCAGCCGGAGAAGACCCGTTTCCAGCTCTTGTCGGGCTGGCGAATGTCGAGCTGGATGAACGCGCCGGTCAGCTGCTCCTCTTCCCACGGCGCGGTCGTTTCGCACGCCCGAAGCCGGACGATCGCATCCTTCCACCGGGCCGACTGGCCAGGGCGGAGCGTGACGTTCTGAACGATTCCGTTGCGCTTGTTGAGGATCCCGACAACCGCGACACGCTGCGCCATGGGGGTGACGCCGCCCTGCCCCGCGGCCGTCGCCGGCGCCTTACGGGAGGCGGATTGGGATGCGTTCTGCTGCTGCGCACCGTGGCCGCACGCAGCGAGCGCGCACGCAGCCAACAACGGCGCCGCAAGCCTCATCACTTTTATTCGGGGATCCACGGCTCGTAATCGCCGGTCGACGCCGGACGAATGCGGCCGCTGCCGAGCGCGCCATCGGGGCGGAACGCCTGCATCGTACCGGTGAGGTTCGGAGTCGGCTTCATCTGGAACTTGCGCGGCGGCGGCAGCGCCTTGTCCGGCAGATCGTCGATCGTCCCCCTCAGCCACAGCTGCCAGTTCGGCGGCACCCGGCTGCCGTCGTTGCTGCCGTTGTAGATCACCCACCGGCGCCACGGCCGCTTTGAGTCCTGATAATAGACGTTCCCGGCTTCGTCGCGGGCGACCTCGCTGCCGAAGCGCCGCGTCCACAGCGCGGTGCCCCAGGTCGCGCCGTTCCACCAGGTGAATGTTTTGGACCAGAAACCCATGGGTGCGTGCCTGTGCCAACTTCCTCCCCTCCCTGCAAGGGAGGGGTTCGGGGCGGGTGCTTCTGAAGCGGCTCGATGCTGCGGAAGAAGCTCATTCGCGGGCATTGAACCCGCTCGCTCACACCCACCCCTCAGTCCCCTCCCTTGCAAGGAAGGGGAAATATCACTGGCCCCACTCGACCTTGTCGCCCGCGTGAATGCCGAGCTGCAGGGCGAGACCGCCGCGGATCTCGAGCACCGCTGCGACCGGCTCTCCCGCCGGGACATTGGTCTCGTCGAGCGGCTTGGCCGTGGCGATCCGGGCGATCGTGCCGTCGGCGCGGATGAAGACCATGTCGAGCGGGATCAGCGTGTCCTTCATCCAGAAAGAAACGTTCTGCGGCGGATCGTAAGGGAAGATCATCCCCTCGTCGTCGGCCAGCGACCGGGTGAACATCAGGCCATGTTCCTGCTGTTCGGCGGTTGCAGCGACCTGGACCGTGAAATGGTGATCGCCGGTCGCGGAATGGATTGTCAGCGGCACTTGTCGAAGCCCGGTTTGCGGCACTCCTTGGTCGACGCTTTGCTCGACAGCGGGATTTTCCGCCGGCGCCTGCCGGCTGCACGCCGCGAAGGAGAGGAAGGCGAGCGCTAGTCCGGCGACCCGGAGCCGCGCAGCTCGACGGCGGTCAGCCCTTTCGCGCTCGGCGCGATCCGCGCCTCGAGCATCTGCCCCGGCTCGAGCTCGCCGACATGCGCGCTCCGCACCGTTTCCATGTGCACGAACACGTCCTCGCCGCCCGATTGGTCGGGACGCTTGACGAAGCCATAGCCGCGAACGCGGTTGAACCATTTGACCTCCACCGGCTCGAAATCGCCGGCCGCGTCCGCAAGGGACCTGCGGTCGGACCGTTCGGACGGCGGCATGGACGAGCGCGGTTGCTGGGGCAAGGCCGAGCTGAGGTCGATCGACAGGATCCGGCGCGCCTGCAGCCCGCGGTCGAGCCGGACCGGAACGCACTCGATGATCGCGCCTTCGGGCACGCTTCGCCGGCCGTGCTCGCGAAGCACGCTGAAATGCAGGAGCACGTCGCCGTCGAGCGAGTCGCTGACGAGAAACCCGAAGCCGCGCGTCGCATCGAACCATTTTACGCGACCGACGACCGGCGGAAGCTCGGCCTCGGGTGGATCCTCTTTGAACTCCACGATGGGCCGTGCCCCTCCCTCGGCCAGACTCACGGACGCGCGTACCATCCGGCCTCATTATCACGCGTACGAGTGTCGGCAAACCGACTTTAGCTAAGGGTGATGCGGCTTTGCTCGCTTAGTTGCCCGGGGTTAATCTCCGCGCCCGGCGCAAGCCCTGCGATGGCCCTTGCGAGGCCGAACGGATGCCCGGCGCGCACCATTGCCGCGATCGCCTTCTCGCGCTGCTTCGGATCGCCGCCCGCCGCTCCGAACGGGCCGATTCTGCGCCGCCGGGCATAGCGCAGCGCGGCATCGAGCGCTTCTTCGTCGGCATGGGCGCGCGCCGCCGCGCCATCCTCCTCGTCGATCCCCGCGAGCCGCAGCTTCTCGTCCAGGCGCCGCTTGCCGTATCCGCGGCTGCTCAGCGACCGCGACTTGGCGAGCGCGTACGCCGAATCATCAACATAGCCGAGTTCGCTGAAGCGCTCGGCGATCGCGCCGAGGTCCGGCTCGCCCGAGCCGTCCCAGCCGCGCTCGCGCAGCTTGCGCGCAAGATAGGCGATGAGCTTCGCCCGGCTCGTCGCATATTTGCCGACATAGCGCAGCGCGAGCTCCTCCAGCCGCTTCGGATCGAGCGGAATCGGAGCTCTTGGGGTCCGGGCGCGTGCCATTGCGTCTTTTTTGTGCCACACTCGCCCCCCATCAGGAAATCGCCTGCGGCGGAGAGGTCCGGGCCGATAGAGTTGAACAGCCAGGGAAGGGACGGCGTGCTCGAACGCAACGCCTCTGCGACAAACGAGCTTGCCCCTCCGGGCGCGACACCGACCATCGATACGCAGCCGCGACGGCTCGCCGACTTTGCGACGGTCGGTGACGCCCTCGATTACGCCGCCGAGGGCCGCCGCGGCCTGAACTTCCACGACGCGCGCGGAACGCTCGAGCGCACCTACACCTATGCCGAGCTGCGCGAGGACGCGCTCCGCAATGCCCGCCGCTTCCTTACGCTCGGGATCGATCCCGGCCACCGCATCGCGCTGATCGCCGAGACCGGGCCCGAGTTCGCGGCCTGCTTCTTCGGGGCCGTCTATGCCGGTGCATTGCCCGTCCCCCTGCCCCTTCCCACCAGCTTCGCCGGACGGCAGGCCTATGTCGGCCAGCTCGCCGTTCAGCTGGAGAGTGCCGATCCCGCGCTGTTCCTCTACCCGGCGGATCTGGAGGACTTCTGCAAGGATGCCGCGATACAAGCGGGCACGACGCCGCGCGCGTGGGAAACGCTGGCAAGCGTCGAGCCTGCCGAAGGCGACCTCCCCCAGGCGAGCCCGGACGACATTGCCTATCTCCAATATTCGAGCGGCTCGACCCGCTTTCCGCACGGCGTCGCGGTGACCCATCGCGCTCTTCTCGACAATCTCCACGCGCATGGCGTCGGCCTTCAGGTCGAGGACGGCGACCGCTGCATCTCGTGGTTGCCGTGGTACCACGACATGGGCCTGGTCGGCTGCTTCCTCTCGCCGATGTCGCTGCAGTTCTCGGTCGACTATCTCAAGACCGAGGATTTCGCTCGCCGGCCGCTCGCCTGGCTCGACATGATCACCCGCAACCCCGGCAACAGCGTCAGCTACTCGCCGACGTTCGGCTACGACATCTGCTCGCGGCGGATGAGCTCGCAAACGCGTGCCGAGGATCGCTTCGACCTGTCGCGCTGGCGCATCGCCGGCAACGGCGCCGACATGATCCGGCCCGACGTCATGCAGGCGTTCGTCGACTGCTTCGCGCCAGCGGGCTTCGAAGCGAGCGCCTTCTGCCCAAGCTACGGCCTTGCCGAGGCGACGCTTGCAGTGTCGCTGATGCCGCCGGGCGAAGGCATCCGCGTGGAGCTGGTGGAGGAGAACGAGTTGTCGGGCTGCGCACCGGTCGAGCAGGACGAGCCGCTGCGCTACCGCGCCGTCGTGAACTGCGGCCGCCCGGTGACCGGCATGGAAGTGGAAATCCGTGGGCCCGAAGGAGAAATCCTCGGTGAACGCGGCATCGGCCAGGTGTTCGTCCGCGGCGCAAGCGTGATGCACAGCTATTTCCGCGACGAGGAATCGACCCGCGCCGTCCTCAGTGACGACGGTTGGCTCGACACCGGCGACATGGGCTATTTGTCGAAGGGTTACATCTTCATCGTCGGCCGCGCCAAGGACATGATCATCATCAACGGGCGCAACCATTGGCCGCAGGACATCGAATGGGCGGTCGAGCAGCTCCCCGGCTTCAAGGCGGGCGACATTGCCGCCTTCGCGATCACCGGCCCCTCGGGCGAGGAAACGCCCGCCGTTCTCGTCCACTGCCGCGTCTCGGACGCCAAGGAGCGCGGCCGCCTGCGCGACGAAATCCGGGAGCGGGTCCGCGCCATCACCGGCATCACGCCCGTCGTCGAGCTCGTCCCGCCGCGCACCCTTCCGCGCACCAGCTCGGGCAAGTTGTCGCGCACGAAGGCGCGCAATCTCTACCTCTCCGGCGAAATCCAGCCCTACGACATCGCCGCTTGATCGTCATTCCGGCGAAAGCGGGAATCCGCGCCCTTTTGTTCACACGAAGACACGAAGCTCACGAAGGGCACTAAGGAACCCTGCCACTCTTCGTGGTCATCGTGTCCTTCGTGCCTTCGTGTGAAACATTCCTCTTTGAATTGCCGTATCGCCATCGCTTCTCGCAATGACGGCACCGCCGGTGCTATGCGCCCGGCATGCGCTTCGCCAACAGCGTCATCGACCTGATCGGCAACACGCCGCTCGTCAGGCTTCGCCGCGCTTCGGAGGCGACCGGCTGCACCATTCTCGGCAAGTGCGAGTTCCTGAACCCGGGGCAGTCGGTCAAGGACCGTGCCGCGCTCTACATCATCAGGGACGCCATGGAGCGCGGCGACCTGAAGCCCGGCGGCGTGGTCGTCGACGGCACTGCCGGCAACACCGGAATCGGGCTTGCAATGGTCGCCAACGCGCTTGGCCTGCGCACCGTGATCGTCATTCCGGAAACGCAAACGCAGGAGAAGAAGGACACCCTGCGTGCGCTCGGCGCCGACCTCGTCGAAGTGCCCGCGGTGCCCTACCGCAACCCCAACAATTACGTGAAGGTGTCGGGCCGCATTGCCGAACAGCTGGCGCGCACCGAAGCTGCCGGCGCGGTGTGGGCCAACCAGTTCGACAATGTCGCGAACCGTCAGGCGCATATCGAAACCACGGGTCCGGAAATCTGGAAGCAGACCGGCGGCGAGGTCGACGGCTTCATCTGCGCGGTCGGGACGGGCGGGACGCTCGCGGGGATCGCGACCGCGCTTCGCAATCGCAAGCCCGACATCGCCATCGGCCTCGCCGACCCGCCCGGCGCCGCGCTGTTCAGTTACTACACGAACGGCGAGCTCGAGGCTGAGGGAAGCTCCGTCACCGAAGGAATCGGCCAGGGCCGGATCACCGCCAATCTCGAAGGGCTGACGATCGATTACGCATTCCGCATCCCCGACGAGGAATCGCTGGCGGTCGGGTTCGAGCTGCTCGAGCACGAGGGCCTGTGCGTCGGCCCCTCGTCGGGCGTGAACGTCGCCGGCGCGATCCGCCTCGCGCGCGAGCTCGGTCCGGGGAAGACGATCGTCACCATCCTCGCCGATTACGCGACCCGCTATCAATCGAAGCTGTTCAATCCGGCGTTCCTGCGCTCGAAGGGCCTGCCCGTGCCATCGTGGCTCGAACGGGACGACCATGTCGAACCGGCGTTCGTCGAAGTCGAAACGAGCTAGTTCTGCTGCGAGCCGCACTTGCGCTTCCGACATTGCGTCCCACCTGAGGACGGCAGTTCCCACACCTGACCTCCTCAAGGAGACATTTCATGTCATTACGGATTGGCTCGCAGGCACCGGATTTCGAGGCCGACACCACCAAGGGCCACATTCGCTTCCACGATTGGCTCGGCGACAGCTGGGGCGTGCTGTTCTCCCACCCCAAGGATTTCACGCCGATCTGCACGACGGAGCTCGGCTATCTCGGCAAGATCCAGCCCGAATTCGAGAAACGGAACGTCAAGATCATCGGCCTTTCAGTCGATCCGGTCGAAGACCACCACCGCTGGCTCGAGGACGTCAATCGGGTCGGCGGCTGCGAGGTCGATTACCCAATCATTGCCGACCACGACCTTCACATCGCCAAGCTCTATGACATGCTCCCGGCCGAGGAGCAGGGAACCGCGCAGGGCCGCACGCCGGTACACAACCAGACGGTCCGCACCGTGTTCATCATCGGCCCCGACAAGCAGATCAAGGCGATGCTGATCTACCCGATGTCGACCGGCCGCAATTTCGACGAAGTGCTTCGGCTCGTCGACGCGCTTCAGCTGACCAGCGCACACAAGGTCTCGACTCCGGTCAACTGGAAGCCGGGCGAGGACGTGGTGATCGCCGGCTCCGTCACCGACGAGGAAGCGCGCACGCTTCACCCGCACGGCTGGAAGAATGTGACGCCGTACATGCGCGTCACCCGGCAGCCCGGATTGGCGCCGGCGTCGAACGACGCCGAGAAGGAGCCGGCCTGAGCCGCGCAGCTCCCGGCACCGCCTCCGGAATCGTCTGCACCTGCGCTTAAACCTATGTTTACGCGCAGGTGGCACACAGCACGAACGCTCAATGTGGAGAGCAGTGTCGTGGATCGTATGCAGGGCTGGATCGGGCGGAAGGACCGCCATCCGGTGGAAATCCAGGCGGTCGTGCATCGCGGCGACGGCAGCAGCGAATCGGTGAAGCTCAGCAACTTCTCCGAGGAAGGCTGCCGAATCGAGGCCGGAAGCGACTTCCGCATCGGCGAGCGCTTCGAGATCGCGATCCCCCGTCTCGGCCAGCTCAAGGCCCAGGTCCGCTGGGCACTCCCCGGAAGCGCCGGAGCGAAGTTTCTCGCGGAAAGCGGAGCCTAAAGCCCCTGCGCCAGCACCTGGGCGCGCTGATCTGCAAGCGTTCGATCGACTCGCGCCTGCATCGCCGCGACGCGCGAATCGCCGCGTACGACATCCAGTTCGGGCCAGTCGATGAAATGCGGCGAATAAGGGTAACCGGTCCAGCCGCGGCCGATCGCTCGTTTGAGCCACGCAATCGCTCCATTGCGATTGCCTGCAACGCCAAGCACCCGCGCCTCGTCGAATTCGGCCTGGCCTGCTGAATCGTCCTTCGATCGGCTCGACTGCTTGAACGTATTCTGCAGTTGTCGCTGGACACAGTCGATGATCGCCTGAGAATTGCGAACTTCTCCCGTTGCCCGCAGCGCTTCGGCGACTGGCAGCGACCACCGCCTCAAGCTTGCGCAGAATTGCTCGGGTGTCATCGCGCTCAGTCGATAGAGCCGAACAAGGCTTCCCCAGTCGCGCGCTGCGCCCGATGCGAACACTGCGACGTCGAGCTCGGGCGAATTCAGCAGTTCCGGGCCCGCGGAACGCACGCGTTCCACGATCAGCCCGGATTGGCCGGTGACGAGCAACCGGTCGAGCGGATGATCCTGCTGCGAAACGGCGGCCTTCGCGAGCTCGGGCAAGCCGAGGATGTGATATTTGATTGCGAGAGTTTCACCGACGTACGGAATCGCGGGGTTCAGCTTGAGGGCCTGGCGAGCGTACGCGATCGAGCGCGCGAGATTGCCCTGAAATGCCGCGACCGAAGCGCGGAAGCGCAACGCCTGCGCGCGATCGCCTCCCATCGCCTCGAAGCGCTCGATGGTTCGAAGCGCATCTGCGGTGCGTCCCGAGGCTCCGTAGGAAAGCACAAGACCGTTGACGGTGATGGACCACAACGGCTCGGTTTCGACCGCAAGCTGCGCCTGCTGCATTTCCTCGTCGTAGCGGCCGAGCTGCGCATCGGCGATTTCAAGCCAGTCGCGCAACTCGGCACGTGACGGATCAAGCGCAATGGCCTTGCGAAGGGGCGCAACCGCCTGGGCCGGCGGCAACAGCAAGCCAAGCGCAGCATAGCCGTCAGCCGTGTTCGGCGACAATCGCACCGCGCGCTGCGCATAGGGAAGCGCCATTGCACGTGCTTTTTGGACGGGGATATCGCCGTAGGAGTTGCCGCCGTTCGACAACATGAAGATCAGTTCGGCGACGAGAGCCTGACCCGGCGCATAAGTCGGGTCGGCCGCGACGACCTGCCTTGCAAGCGCAAGCGCGCGCTGCAGCGTGGGCTTTGTGCGCGCTCGCATGATCGCGCGCGCGGCGAGATAGTTTTGATACGCCTCGGCGCTCGTCTGTTGTTGCCCCACGAGCGCCGGAGCTGGCTGAGCGAACATGCCGCGCAGGCGGTGAACTACCGACGAGGCGATCCGGTCCTGCACCGAGAAGACGTCCGACAGATGCCCGCGATACTCGTCCTGCCACATGGTCGTGCCGTCGCGGGTGTCGATCAGCCGTACGTTCACTCTCAGGTCGTTGCCCGCGGTTCGAGTGCTTCCTTCGAGCAGTTGCGTGACACCAAGCGATTTCCGGATCTCCCGCGGATCGGCGTCGGGATCGATCTGCCGCGCGGAGGTGCGGCCGAGGACCTTGATTTGCCGGTCGGTCGCAAGCGAGCTCAAAATCTCCTCGGCGACGCCTTGAGCGAAATAGGCTTTGTCGTGGGTCGGGGAGAGGTCCTCGAACGG
>JAICXO010000137.1 GCA_025980335.1 Sphingomonas sp.
CGATCGCGCGGTCCTGGTCGTCGGTCTCCTCATAGGGAAAGCGGTCGACGAACGCGGGATAGCTCGCGTCGACCTCGGCGACGACGCCAGCCCGCGTGGCGCGCATTGCGGCAACCTTGATGAGCTCGCCCGCGATCGCGCGGATTCGCTCCTTCATGCGCGCCTTGCGCCGCTGCCACGCCTCGCCGCCGAGGCTGTCGAGCGTCACCCCTTCGCTCTCGCTGCCGTAACGCGAGAGCAGTTCGATATTCTCGACCGGCACGTAGAGCTTGTCGCCGCGCGCATATTCGAGCGCGACGCAGTCGTGCGGGACCTTGCTGACCGGGATCTGGGTCAGTCCCTCGTAGCGGCCGATGCCGTGATCGGCATGGACGACGAGGTCGCCGGGCGAGAGCGTCGCCAGTTCCTCGAGGAACGCCGCCGCGGCCTTCTTCTTGCGCCGGCGGACGAGGCGGTCGCCGAGCATGTCCTGCTCGGTGAGCACCGCCACTTCCGGGGTGGTGAACCCGTGGTCGAGCGGCAGGACGAGCAGCGCCGGCTGGGTCTTCGAGCCGAGCGCTTCCTGCCAGTTGTCCGCTAGCTTCTGTGCTCTGAGCCCGTGTTCGTCGAGCAAGCCGCTCAGGCGCTCGCGCGCGCCGCGGGTGTAGCTTGCAAGCACGACCTTGTGCCCGCTTCTGCGGAGATCGCCGACCTGCTTCGCGACCGCTTCGTAGACATTTGCTTGCTGCGCGCGCTCGGGTGCGAAATCGCGTGCCGGATCGACGCCGAAGTCGATGACCTTGTCGGATTCGGGTTCGTGGAACGGCGAGGCGAGGTGGATCGGCCGATCGGCTTCGAGTTCCTGCCACTCCTCTTTCGAGAGATAAAGCGCCTGCGGCTCGAGCGGGCGGTAGCTGCCCGGCTCGGCCTCCATCGCGCGCACGCGGTTCTGGTAATAATCGTCGATCGCCTCGCGGCGGCCGTCCACCGCTTTGTCCGCCGCGGAATCGCGAAACACGAGGTCGTTCTCGCCGAGATGATCGAACAGGGTCGCAAGCCGTTCCTCGAGAAGCGGCAGCCAATGCTCCATGCCCGACATCCGCCGCCCTTCCGACAGGGCCTGGTAGATCGGGTCCTGGGTCGCGGTCGCGCCGAACTTCTCGCGATAGCGCGAGCGAAAGCGCTTGATGCTCTCGGCGTCAAGCAGCGCTTCGGACGCGGGCATCAGCGTGAATGCCTCAGCCTTCTCGGTCGAGCGCTGGTCGGTCGGGTCGAACCGCCGGAGGCTGTCGATCTCGTCGCCGAAGAAATCGAGGCGAAGCGCAAGTTGCTCGCCGGCGGGGAAGAGATCGATCAGCGAGCCGCGCACCGCATATTCGCCGTGCTCGGCGACGGTGTCGACGCGCTGATAGCCAAGCGCGTTCAGCTGTGTGACGAGCGCCTCGCGCTCGATCCGCTCGCCCTCGGCGATGCGACGCGTGAGCTGGCGGATTCGGAAGGGCGTCAGCAGCCGCTGCGTGGCGCCGCTTGCGGTCGTGACGAGCAGCTGGGGCTTGTCACGCCTGACCTGCAAGGCGGCGAGCGTCGCCAGCCGTTCGGCCATGACACGGAGGGCCGGGGAGGCCCGGTCGTAAGGCAGGCAATCCCAGCCGGGCAGCGTCAGAACCTCGACTTCGGGCGCGAACAGCGGGACCGTCTCGGCGAGTGCCCGGAGCGCGGCCTCGTCGGCGACGATCGCGACCGCGCGGCCGCCGCCGCCGGTCCCATGGGCTGCGCGGGCGAGATCGGCCGCGAGCCATGGCAGGAATCCGGATGGCACGCCCGCAAGCGTCAGCGGCTGTTTCGCGCGGAGGACGCGCTGCAAGGGCTCGGTCATCGATTGACCCGGATGTAATCGAGCTTCTTCAGCGCCTCGGCCATCGCACCGGCGAACCGCTCCGGCGGCTCGGCGGTTCCGTGCGCCCACGCCATGATGTCGACGTCCTGTTCGTCGAGAATCGCGGCGAAAAGTGTGCGCTCGGCAGCGCTCCAGCGGTCATGGTGCGTGTCGAAAAAGCCGCCGATCAGCATGTCGGCCTCGCGCGTGCCGCGATGGTGCGCGCGCCAGGCGAGGCGCTTCAGGTCCGGATCGGAGGGCATGGCAGCCCATTTAGGAGCGGCCCCGCTCTTGCGAAAGGCCGCCGTCGAGCTGGCCGGCTACTTCCTTGCTGCAGCGGCCATGTGCATCCGCTTCGCGTATTTGCAGGTCACGTTGGGATTGTATTGCGCAAACACGCCGTTCGGATTTTGGCGAATGACCCAGACGTGACGGTCGTAGTGCGGCATGAAGCCGTGCGCCTCGTCGATCCTGGTCGCGGGATTATCGACCATGTGGTCGAATGGAACGCCGTGGAACGTCGGCGGCTGTTTGTGCCCGGCTGCCTTCCACGCCTTCTCGAATACGAGATTCTCGACCCCCACCAGCTTCATCGATCCGTCCGCCTCCGGTTCGTAGAGAAGCACCGCGGGCTTGTGAAAGTCGGTGTAGGTGCTGGTCCCGTCGACGCGCGGGTTGGGCGGTGCGGTGATCCCGAGCAGGTCGGGACGGAAATAGTGAATGCCCATCGCGCCGAGCTTCGCCGGCTTGCCCATCATTGCGGCGGTTTCGCACATGCCGGACGGGTCCTGAATATAGCCGTCCGCGAGCGCTTGCTTGACGTCGCGATACTTCTGCGCCGCCGCCTTGACCTGCGCGAGCGTCGGTTCCGACGGGTTCGCCGGACCCGGGTCGGTCGTCATGGCAGCAGCTGCGAGCGCAACGGCGCCCGCGATCAACGTGATGTGCATGGATTGCCCCTCCTTCGAGTCGAACGCGACTCACGCTTTATTTAGCATTCACGGGAGGTTAGCCGAAGAGGGTAACGGACTGACATCCACCGATTGTTCCGGCTAAGAACAAGCATGCGGCCGGACATTCTCAACCCGCTGTTCACGGAAGTGGAGGCGCTGAAGGGCGTCGGGCCGCAGATCGCGAAACTGCTCAAGAAGCTCGGAATCGAACGCGTCGTCGACCTCCTTTACCATCTTCCGACCGGATCGATCGAGCGGATCGAGGCGCGGGCCGCGAACGCGTCGCTGCTCGGGCGAAACGTGATCCTGGAGGTTACCCCGTTCGAGACCCGCGAAAGCCGATCCGGCCGCGGGCCGACGCGCGTGTTCGCGTCGGACGGCGACGGCAACACGATCAGCCTCGTCTATTTCAACAATCCGGGCTGGGCAAAGCGCTCGCTCCCGAAAGGTGAGACGCGGATCGTTTCGGGCAAGCTCGAGCAATATGGCGACGAGTGGCAGATCATCCACCCGGAGGTCGCGGAGCCGGGCAAAGGTCCGCCGCCGCTGATCCGCGAGCCGGTCTATCCGCTCACGGAAGGGCTCACCAACCGGCGCCTTGGTGAGCTGGCCCGCGAAGCGCTGGAACGCGCACCCGAGCTGCCTGAGTGGATCGAGCCGAGTCTTTTGAGCCGCGAGGCATGGGGATCGTGGCGCGGCTCGCTTGCCCTGGCGCATCGCGAGCCCGGAAGCGGGCGCCGGCGGCTCGCCTATGACGAGATTTTCGCCAACCAGCTGGCCCTGCTGCTGCTTCGCGACGCGCAGCGGCGGCACCGCACGAAAGCGCTCCCAGGCACCGGCGCGCTGATCCGCAAGCTCGACCTGCCGTACGAGCTCACCGATGCGCAGCGGCGCGTGATCCGGGAAATCCGCGGCGACATGGCGCAGGACTTGCCCATGCTCCGGCTACTGCAGGGAGACGTCGGTTCGGGCAAAACGCTCGTGGCGCTCGCCGCGATGCTGACCGCCGTCGAAAGCGGAGCGCAGGCGGCGCTGCTCGCGCCGACGGAAATCCTCGCGCGGCAGCATCACGCGACTTTGCTCGGCCAGCTCGACAGCATCGGCGTGCGCGTCGCGATCCTCACCGGACGCGAGAAGGGCCGGGCGCGGGATAGCGTGCTGATGGGTCTAGCCGACGGTTCCATCGACATTCTCGTCGGAACGCACGCGATCTTCCAGGAGAAGGTCGGCTACAAGCAGCTCGGCCTCGCGGTGGTCGACGAGCAGCATCGCTTCGGGGTGTCGCAGCGGCTGCTGCTCGCGTCCAAGGCCGAGCACCCTCCGCACCTGCTGGTGATGACCGCGACGCCGATCCCGCGCACGCTGACGCTCACCCAATATGGCGAAATGGACGTCAGCCGAATCGACGAAATGCCGCCGGGCCGCACGCCCGTCGAAACGCGGGTGATCAGCGAGGAAAAGCTGCCGGAGGTCATCAACGGTCTTGGTCGGCACATTTCCGCGGGCGGGCAGGCCTATTGGGTGTGCCCGCTCGTCGAGGAAAGCGAAAAGAGCGATGCGGCCGCCGCCGAAGAACGAGCGCGGATTCTGAAGCAGCGCTTCGGCGATGAAGCGATCGGGCTCGTGCATGGCCGGATGAAGGGCGCCGACAAGGACGCGGTGATGGAGCGCTTCGCGTCAGGCGAGCTTTCTGTGCTGGTGGCGACGACGGTCATCGAAGTGGGAGTCGATGTGCCA
>JAICXO010000110.1 GCA_025980335.1 Sphingomonas sp.
CTCGACGTGCTGCTCGGCCTGCCGTGGGGCAAGAAGTCCCGCGTCAAGAAGGACATCGCCGAAGCTCAGCGCATCCTGGACGAGGACCATTACGGGCTCGAGAAGGTCAAGGAGCGGATCGTCGAATATCTCGCCGTCCAGGCGCGGACGAACAAGCTCAAGGGACCGATCCTTTGCCTCGTCGGACCGCCCGGCGTCGGCAAGACCTCGCTCGGCCGCTCGATCGCCCGCGCGACCGGGCGCGAGTTCGTGCGCCAGTCGCTCGGCGGAGTCCGCGACGAAGCCGAAATCCGCGGTCACCGGCGAACCTATATCGGCTCGCTACCCGGAAAGATCATCTCGAACATCAAGAAAGCCGGCGCATCCAACCCGCTGTTCCTGCTCGACGAAATCGACAAGCTCGGCCAGGACTTCCGCGGCGACCCGGCGTCGGCGCTTCTCGAAGTGCTCGACCCGGAGCAGAACAGCCGCTTCCAGGACCATTATCTCGAGCTCGACTACGACCTTTCGGACGTGATGTTCGTCACCACGGCGAACTCGCTCGACATGCCGCAGCCGCTGATGGACCGGATGGAGATCATCCGCCTCGAAGGCTACACCGAGGACGAGAAGGTCGAGATCGCCAAGCGCCACCTGATCCCCAAGCAGATGGAGGCCCATGGCCTCAAGCCGGAGGAGCTCATCTTCACCGATGAGGCGCTGCGCAAGGTCATCCAGCATTACACGCGCGAAGCGGGCGTGCGGACGCTCGAGCGCGAGCTCGCCAAGGTCGCGCGGAAGGCACTTCGGCAAATCCTCGAAGGCAAGGTCGAGAAAGTCGAGTTGACGCCCGAAAATCTCAGCGAGTTCCTCGGGGTCCGCAAGTTCCGCTACGGGATGGGCGAGGACGAGGACCAGATCGGCGCGGTGACGGGGCTTGCGTGGACCGAGGTCGGCGGCGAATTGCTGACGATCGAAGCCGTGACCGTCCCCGGCAAGGGACAGATCAGGACCACGGGCAAGCTCGGCGAAGTAATGCAGGAGTCGATCCAGGCGGCCATGAGCTTCGTCAAGGCACGCGCTCCGGCCTATGGCGTCAAGCCGTCGATCTTCGCGCGCAAGGACATTCACGTGCACTTGCCCGAGGGCGCGGTGCCGAAGGACGGGCCGTCTGCCGGCATCGGAATGGTCACTGCGATGATCTCGACACTGAGCGGGATCGCGGTGCGCCGTGATGTCGCGATGACGGGCGAGGTTACGCTTCGCGGCCGCGTCCTCCCGATCGGCGGCCTCAAGGAAAAGCTGCTCGCGGCGCTTCGCGGCGGAATCCGCACGGTGCTGATCCCTGCCGAGAACGAGAAGGACGTCGCCGAGCTTCCGTCGACCGTCAAGGAAGCGCTCGAAATCGTTCCCGTCGAGCATGTCGACGAAGTTCTCGCCCGCGCGCTGGTCGAACCGCTGCAGCCGATCGAATGGACCGAAGCGGACGAGCTCGCGGCGCAGGCGCCGATGCATGCCCCGGTTCCGGACGCGGCTGCGTCGGTTCGCCACTAGACCTACTGGACAGGCGCGCAGAGTCTTGCCTTAAAGGTCGACGCTCCGCGCGCGCGAGTCTTGGCGGCGGTGAGGGAGAGCTGGGGCATGAACAAGCAGGAACTCATCGGCCATGTAGCGGACCGTGCGGGGCTGAGCCGGAACGACGCGTCGCGGGCCGTCGAGACAATGCTCGAAGTGATCACGTCGGCGCTCAAGCGCGGCGACGAGGTGCGACTGGTCGGGTTCGGCAATTTTTCCGTGACCCGGCGCAAAGCGTCGACGGGACGCAATCCCAGAACCGGCGAGCCGATGCAGATCGCCGCCAGCTCGCAGCCCAAGTTCCGGCCGGGCAAGGTCCTCAAGGACGCGGTTCAGTAACTAGACACGGCCGGAGCGGCCACTATATCCGCCGCCTTCCACCAGAGCGTGGGCGCGTAGCTCAGCGGTAGAGCACACCCTTCACACGGGTGGGGTCACAGGTTCAATCCCTGTCGCGCCCACCATGCTGGCCGGTGAAGATCCGCCGATCGGCGAGCGGCGCAATCGCTGCAGCTGTCGCGTCCGCGGTTGCCGGGGACATGCGAAACTGTGCCTTCGACGTGCAAGCCGCGACCAGCGCGAGCGCCAGTAGAGCAATGAGACTGACCGCACGGGCGGCGATCTCGTATGGCGCGGCGGCAAGCTCGAGCCGAAACATGGAGCGACCTGCCGGCGCTTGGAACGTCACGACTCTCGTCGCCGGGTCGGGATCGATTCTCACCCGCCGGCCATTCGCATCGACGAGCCGCCAATGCGGAAAATAGAAGCGCGCCAAGGAGATGCCGGTCGGCGTTGGAGTGTCGACGTCAATCCTCATGCTGCCGTCCGGTGCTTCCTTCGGCACGAGTTTGGCGGCGCTGACGGAAGCGCTCGCCGCCGATATTCTTGGCAGAGCGAAGCGGACATCGCTTGGCCCGGCGCCGAGATCGATTCGCGTGCCGGCGGGAAGATATTCAGGCGCATCCGGATAGTGAGCCCGAATGTCGGCGGCTGCTTCTTGCTGACCGCCCGGCGTGCGGCCGACCGTGTACGAGACGAACATCGCGAGCACCGCGTAGGCGAACGCCAGAACTGCCGCTCCGCTCACGGCCAGAGCCCTTCTGGGCGGCGTCTCGCAGATCACGAGCATCGTAATGCCCGTAAATTCAACACAAAGCAGCGCGCGCCACGGAAATTGCACGAGCATGAGGCCAGGCAATTTCCACAGCTGCGGGATCAGCCCGGCGATGAGCATCACGAGCATGATCGTCAGCGCGCCCCAGAATGTCGCTTCGGAGCGCAATCGCTCGGTTCGGAGGCCAAACAGCATCGCCGCTGCAATCAGGAAAGCGGCGATGCTGATCGGAATGATCAATAGCATCCGGGCACCGATCGGTCCGGAATAGAAATTCCAGAAGAACCAGCTTTCCGGCCGGTAAAAGCTTCCGCTCAGCGCCGCCGGCGAGACGTAGTTGAGCAGCGTTAGCGCGGGCAGGAGGTAAATTGCGGCCAGCGCAATTCCCAAGAGCCCGCCGACCAGTGCGCAAGCGACGAAGCCAGACGGACGAGCAGTCTTGCCGGCGAGGAATGCGACGTAAGGCGGGATCAGGAACAGCGAGACAAGCAGCGCGGACGGAAGATGAGAGTAAAGCAGCGCTGCGTAGCCACAAGACACAAGCGGCAAATAGCGCACCCTGCCTTCGCTCAGGCGCGCCAGCGCGAGCATGACGAGCGGAACCGACGCGTAAGCGGTCGCTTCGGCCAGAGCGCCCCGTCCGTAGATGTCGTAGAGATGGTATGGTGCGGCCATGTAGGCGACCGAGCCCAGCAGGGCATGGCCTTCACCGGCATGCATCCTCAGCCAGGCGCGCATCGTGAGCCCCGACGCGCCGAGCGCAATCAGCGACGCGAACGGCACGAACCTCTCGGAAGAGAGCATTCCGCCAGTGACAGTGTCGACGGCGGCGGCCACCCAGAAAAACAGGGGTGGGTAGAAATAGAAGTTCGGGCTGCCCAGCCCGTCCCACGAGAGCGGCAACCAGCGTGGGTAAGCTTGCCCATGCCGGAACAGTTCACCGAATTGCTCAGCCCAGGTGAGGTTGAAACGATAGGAATCGGTGAGCGTGAGGCCGAACACCAGCTCCGGCGCCATCAGGATGGCCGCAATCAACAGGAGTGCGACATGGTTTCGTCGCGCTTTCGCGCGATCAGCATTTCCAGGTTGACCCAAACCCACGGCAGGCAACGGGCCGGTACGCGACGCACTCCGATACAAACTTGCCCCCGTATCTGCCTGGGCGGCTCAAACGTCACATTCGTGCGCGCCGAGCTTCCCGATATTGCGAGGACGCTGACGATCGCCGGGCAGGCGTCGTAGCCGCCAAGTCTTACCAAGTCATACGACGGTTTCGGTCGAGCAAACTACGCGGAGGCAGTAGGTCAGATCGCGAGGTACTCTGGCTGGAAGCTGGCGACGCGGCGCATTTCCGTGACGTCGGTGAACTCGATCTCGCGGCCCTTGCGGCGGATCAGGCCCTGCCGCTCCATATCCGCGAGGACGCGGTTAACGTTGACGGACGTCTGACCGGTTATGTCCGCGATCTGCTGCTGGGTGAAGGGATTGAGCATGTGCGCATCCTTCACGTGCATGCGAACGGCGGTTTCGCACAGGAGATGCGCTACCCGGGCGATCGAATCGCGCCTGCCGCAGTTCACGAGCCATTCGTACCCGATCGCCTCATTGCGCTGGATCAGGCGACGGAAGAACCGCTGCATCTCCGGATGCGCATCGACGATCGGGTCGAAATCCTCGGCCCGCCCGATCATCACTTCGCTGCGAACGATCGCCTGGATGCCATAATCGGCGATGCCATCGCGGGGGAGGATTCCCTCGCCGGGAAACCGGAGGGCGACGATCTGCCGCCGACCCGATGAGTCGCTCTTGAACTTGGACAGGATGCCCGAGCGGACAAACATCACCTCGTTGCGCCGCGAACCCTGCTCGCGGAAGGGGCGACGGGGCTCCACTTGCACTACGCGGTGCGGCATTTCGTCGAGGAGATCGGCGAGATGAGGCTCGAGGCCCGCCGAGATGAGTGTCTCGCGCAGAGGCACACCTTGCGTTGCCGACCTGAAACGCCGACTCGCCATAAGGCCCTCTCCCCAAGGCATAGGCGGTGCTCCTGCTTACACAAAGGAGCGAGCCTACACGAAGGATTGTATAACATACATTTATCAAAAGTTTGCCATGAATCGCACGCGCGCACGCGCCTTGCGTTCCCCGGCTGCGCCTCCTAAGTGCCCCGCGCGGGCAAGGGAACCGCTCCCGTTTAGGCTCCGTGGCGATCGTAGCTCAGCTGGTTAGAGCATCGGTTTGTGGTACCGAGGGTCGGGGGTTCAAGTCCCCTCGATCGCCCCATTTTCCTTCGCGAAGCAGAGTTAGCGCATTTCAATGACAACGCCCTGGGGCCTGCCCGATTTCGACGATCACGAAGCGATCCATTTTTTCACCGACGAGAAGTGCGGGCTGAAAGCCATCATCGCCGTCCACTCTACGCATCTCGGGCCCGCCGCCGGGGGTTGCCGTTTCTGGCATTATGCGAAGGACGAGGAGGCGCTGGTCGACGCCCTGCGGCTGTCGCGCGGGATGAGCTACAAGAACGCGATGGCCGGGCTTCCGCTCGGCGGCGGCAAGTCGGTGATCCTGGCGAATGACGAACGGACCAAGAGCGCCGATCTGCTTCACGTGTTCGGCAAGGAAGTCGACAAGCTCGGCGGCCGCTACATCACCGCGGAGGACGTCGGCATGAGCGTCACCGACATGATCGAGGTCGCGCGCTCGACTAAATATGTGGCCGGCCTGCCCAATTCGCCCGGCGACGTCGGCGGCGACCCGGGCCCGCACACCTCGCTCGGCGTATTCCTCGGGATCAAGGCGGCGGTGAAGTGGGCGCTCGGCAAGGACAGCCTCAGCGGACTGCACATCGCGCTTCAGGGGGCCGGCAGCGTCGCCACCGGTGTCGCGCTCCACGCGTGCGCCGAAGGCGCGAAGCTCTCGATCGCCGACATCGACGAGGCGAAGGCGAAGAAGCTCGCGGACAAGGCAGGCGCCAAGGTCGTCTCTCCGGACGAAATCCTAGGGCTCGAAGCTGACGTGCTCAGCCCGTGCGCGCTGGGTGCGATCCTCAATGAAGAGACGATTCCTGCCCTGAAGGTGCCGGTCGTCGCGGGCGCCGCCAACAACCAGCTCGCGACCGATGCCGACGGCGAGCGGCTTCAGCAGCGCGGCATTCTCTACGCGCCCGATTACGTGATCAACGCCGGCGGCATCATCAACGTCTGCACCGAATATCTCGGCGACGGCGACGCCAGCCTGGTGCGCCATCGCATCGAAGGCATCCCGGTGCGGCTCGAGCAGATCTGGGCCGAAGGCGCCGAAACCGGTCGCGATCCGGCGGCTGTTGCCGACACTATGGCGCAAAGGCTGATCGGCAGGGCATAAGCTGCGGAGAAGGCTTCACATCACCGCTCATCCTGAGTAGCCGCTGAGCGAAGCCGAAGCGGCGTATCGAAGGACGGTCCTTCGATACGCGCCTTCGACGCGCTTCGCGCGCTCAGTCGCTACTCAGGATGAGCGGTGGAGGAATTCGAACTGATCTCCAGATGCACGCTTTAGCCAATCCCACCCGATTCCTGCGGATCGCCCGTCCAGCGACGAGCTGGCTGTTCCTCGTGGGCCTTGCGTTCGCCTTGATCGGAACCGCGAGCGGCCTGACTCTGACGCCGCCCGACTATCTCCAAGGCGAGACGGTGCGGATCATGTACATCCATGTCCCGTCGGCCTGGCTCGGAATGGCGGGATGGGCGGGGATCGCCGCCGCGTCGGTGAGCCAGCTCGTGTGGCGCCATCCGCTTGCTGCAGTCGGTGGCAGGGCCGTCGCACCGGCGGGTGCAACCTTCGCCGCGATCTGCCTGCTCACCGGTTCGATCTGGGGCCGTCCGACCTGGGGCACCTGGTGGGAATGGGACGGCCGGCTGACGTCGATGCTCGTCCTGTTCTTCCTCTACCTCGGCTACATCGCGCTCGCCTCGGCAGAGCGGGAGCGGGGAGGGGAAGGGCGCATCGCGGCAATCTACGGTATCGTCGGCGCGGTGAACCTGCCGATCATCCGTTATTCGGTGCTTTGGTGGCGAACGCTCCACCAGGGCGAGAGCATCGGGCTCACCGGTTCAACCATCGACAATTCGATCCTCTGGCCGCTGCCCCTGACAATGGTTGGGTTCACCTGTCTGTTCGGGGCTGCGGTGTTGATGCGGATGCGCGCGGAACTCGCGGAAACCAGGCTCGAGGCGCGGATGCGCCGGATGGGTACGGCATGAACCCGTGGCCCTTCGTTGCCGCGGCTTACATTGTCGCGGTCGGGCTCACGACGGCGCTGCTGCTGTGGGCTTTCGCGTCGATGCGCCGCGCAGAAGCCGCCGCCGAGTCGATGCGGCGAAAGTGATTTTAGGCAAATGAAGCCCAAGAACCAGCGGCTCGTGCTGGTCGTCGCGGCGATCGTCGCGCTGGTCGTCGCCGTGCTGCTCGCGATGTGGGGCCTCAGGAGCCAGGCGTCGTTCTTCTATACGCCGGCGGATATTGCCGCCGGCAAGGCCCACGACGGCGAAGCGATGCGCCTGGGCGGCATGGTCGAGCGCGGCTCGATCCGCCACTTGCCCGATGGTGTCACGATCCGTTTCGTCCTGACCGACGGCAAGGCCGAAACGCCGGTCGTCTTCCGCGGAATCACGCCGGACCTGTTCCGCGAAGGCAGCGGCGCGGTTGCCGAGGGTCGGCTCGAGAACGGCACCTTCGTTGCCGACACGATCCTCGCCAAGCACGACGAGCGCTACATGCCGCCCGAGCTCGGCAACCTCTCGGCGGAGCATAAGGCCGCGAAGACGGTGGAGCGGTGAGCTGCTCCACTCTTCTCCCTCCCCTCCCTGCAAGGGAGGGGACCAAGGGGTGGGTTGCTTCCGAGGTGGCTCGATGCCGCCTCGGAAGCATCCTCATGGGCATCGAGCCCATTCGGAATGCACCCCCCCCCAACCCCACCCA
>JAICXO010000031.1 GCA_025980335.1 Sphingomonas sp.
GTATTGGTCGGCAGCTCGATGTCGTCGATGCGATAGCAGGAGACGTTGTAGCCGTCCTCGAAGCGGACGTCGTCGAACATGAAGAACTCGGCTTCGGGGCCGACGAACACGGTGTCGCCGACGCCGCTCTGCTTGAGATAGGCTTCGGCGCGGGTCGCGGTCGAACGCGGGTCGCGGCCGTAGAGCTCGCCGGTCGACGGTTCGACCACATTGCAGAACAGGATCATCATCGGGGTCGCGCTGAACGGGTCGACGTAGGCCGCGTCGAGGTCGGGCTTCAGGATCATGTCGGATTCGTTGATCGCCTTCCATCCGGCGATCGAGCTTCCGTCGAACATGAAGCCGTCGGTGAGATTGTCCTCGTCGACGACGTTCGAAGCCATGGTCAAATGCTGCCACTTGCCCTTCGGATCGGTGAAGCGGAGGTCGACCCAGTCGATTTCCTCGTCCTTGATCCGCGAAAGGATGCTCGCCGCGTCGTTCGCCATGTGATTTCCCTGCTCTCTCGTTGTCATCCCCTGAAAAAGGGGGCCCAGTTGGTGTCTGGCCCGCATCGAAGCCGTTCCGATTCGCCAAAGGCGGGAACGACGAATCGATACTTGAGCTTGGGACTCCAGATTCCCGACCGCGGCGTCAGAGTCAGCCGGGCAGCGAATATTTCACCGGCCCCCACGCGGCGTTCCGCGAAATGATGTAAGCAGTTTTCGGCTGCTGCTCGGGGGAAGGTTCATGCTGATCGCGCTGCTCGTTCCGCTGGTCCTTTCCATCCTGCTCTACGCGCTGGTTCTCTTGCGGTCGGCGGTCGAGAAAGGCGCAGTGCCGAACGTCGAGGCGATCCTGCTCGGCGCGGTCGTCAACTTCTTCGACACGCTGGGAATCGGCTCGTTCGCGCCGACCGCCGCCTGGTTCAAATTCCGGCGGCTCGTCCCCGACCGTCTGATTCCGCAAACGATGCTGGTCGGCCTCACACCGCCGTCCATGACCGAATCAATCATTTTTCTGATTCTGCTCGGCGTGTCGGTCGATCCGGTGCTGCTCGTCGGCTGTGTCATCGGCTTCCTGATGGGCGCGCTGGTCGGAGTGCCCCTGGTGACGCGGGCGCGCGTCTGGATCGTCCAGCTGATCGTCGGCATCGCCCTAATCCTCGCGGCGATCGCTTATGCGATGACGAACCTCCACCTCTTTCCGGGCGGAGGCACCGCCGCCAGTCTTCCGCTGACACTGACGATTATCGCCATCATCGCCAATTTCATTTTTGGCGTCCTCGTGAATTTCGGCGTCGGCAATTTCGCCCCGACCCTCGTGATGTTCAGCCTGATGGGCCTCGATCCGCGCTACGCCTTCCCGATCATGGCGGGAGCCGCTGCGCTCAGCGGCACGGCGGCAAGCGTCCGTCATATTCAGATCGGACAGATCGACCTCAGGATCGTGCTCGGGCTGGCAATTGGCGGGATCCCGGCTGTCCTCGTCGCCGCCTTCCTGGTCAAGTCGATGCCCCTGGTCTTGCTTCGCTGGCTGGTAATTGTCGTGGTGCTCTACGCTGCCGTGGTGATGCTCCGCGCCGCCCACTCCGGACGCCGCGAGGAGGTCCTCACCCCCGAGGAAGCCGCCGCAATCGCGTGACCCTCACCAGCGAGAGTTGCACCTGACCGTGCGGCATGCGAGTTTCGGACGAATGCATTCGACCTTGATTACGATCGCTATCGTCATCGCGCTGGCGCTCATCCATTTCAGCTACATCGACTTCCGCTTTCGCTATCGCGACGGCGTCAAGTGGTTCTGGCTGCTCAACCCTGCGCCGCCGCTGATGTGGCTGGCGCGTGCGACGGTGGTGATCGCGCTGCTTCTTGCCCTCTCGACGGCGTTCGTCGGCATCAGCATGACCATCGCCTATGTGCTGGCGGGCATCATGGCGCTGCATATTCTCAGCCTGATCCTGCTCGAGGTCCTCGAGCCTCACTGAGTGTTGCTTTCAGGCCCTTCACAGACCCCGAACCCCTCGCTATCAGGCCGCCCATCGCCCTGGCCTTCGACCGGAGCGAGCCTGCTCACGTGCCTTCCGGCGCGTGCAGTCACATCGCGTCATAAAGGGGAATGATGGCCACCAAGGCAGGGTCCGCTGAGGTTTCGCATACTGCAGGTGCAGAAGGCGAAGGCGAGGGTCTTCGTCGCCGCGATTATCTCAAGGTTGGTGCAGTCGCGTTCGCGGGCGTCGGCGCGGTCGTCGCGATCGCGCCGCTGTTCGTCCAGATGGCACCGTCGGCCGACGTGCTCGCCCAGGCGACGACCGAAATCGACATTTCGAAGGTCGCGGTCGGCCAGCGCATCAAGGCGCTGTGGCGCAAGCAGCCGATCTTCGTCGCCCATCTGACGCCCAAGGAGATCGCCGAAGCCGAGGCGGTCCCCGTGTCCTCGCTTCGCGACCCGCAGACGCTCCAGGAGCGGACTCATCCCGGTCAGCTCAACTGGCTCGTCGTGATCGGCGTCTGCACCCACCTCGGCTGCATTCCGCTCGGCACCGGAGAAGGCGAGAACCGCGGACCTTACGGCGGGTATTTCTGCCCCTGCCACGGCTCGCAATACGACACTGCCGCGCGAATCCGCGCCGGGCCCGCCCCGCGCAACCTGGCCGTGCCGGATTACAAGTTTGAAACGCCGACCACGCTCCTGATCGGCGCAAAGGGGTAGAGCAGAACCGATGAGCTTTTCCTGGGCGAAGCCCTACGAACCCAAGCATCCGTTGATGCGCTGGATCGACGAGCGGCTGCCGCTGCCGCGCGTCGTCTACGGCGCAATCGGCGGCGGCTATCCGGTGCCGCGCAACCTCAACTACTGGTGGAATTTCGGCGTCCTCGCCGGGATTTTCCTGACCATCCAGATCGTCACCGGCATCGTGCTTGCGATGCACTACATCCCGTCGACGAACGGCGCGTTCAATTCGGTCAACGAGTTGATCATGCGCGACGTCAACGCCGGCTGGCTGCTTCGCTACGTGCACATGAACGGGGCAAGCTTCTTCTTCCTCGTGACCTACATCCACATTTTCCGCGGGCTCTACTACGGATCCTACAAGGCGCCGCGCGAGCTGGTGTGGATGCTCGGGCTCGTCATTTACCTGCTGATGATGGCGACGGCGTTCATGGGCTACGTGCTCCCGTGGGGGCAGATGAGCTATTGGGGCGCCCAGGTCATCACCAACTTCTTCTCGGCGTTACCGGTCGTCGGTGAGCCGCTGCGCGTCTGGATTCTCGGCGGATACGCGCCCGACCAGGCCGCGCTTAGCCGCTTCTTCTCGCTCCACTATCTGCTGCCGTTCATCATTGCCGGCGTGGTCATTCTCCACATTTGGGCGCTGCACATCCCGGGGTCGAACAACCCGACCGGGGTCGACGTGCGCGACGAGCGCGACACGCTCCCGTTCCACCCGTTCTACACGGCGAAGGACGGCTGGTTCGCCGCGGCGGTGCTGCTGTTCTTTGCCCTCGTCACCTATTTCCTGCCGAACTATCTCGGCAATCCGGACAATTACATTCCGGCGAACCCGCTCGCGACGCCGGCGGAGATTGTCCCCGAATGGTATCTATTGCCGTTCTACGCGATCCTTCGCTCGTTCACGGCCGACTTCATCCTCCCGGCCAAGCTGTGGGGCGTGCTGGCGATGTTCAGCGCGATCCTGCTGCTGTTCTTCCTGCCGTGGATCGATCGTTCGCCCGTCCGTTCCGGACGGTACCGGCCGGTGTTCAAGCGCTTCTTCTGGCTGCTCGTGATCGACGTAATCGTGCTCGGCTGGGTCGGCGGATCGCCGGTGAAGCCGCTGACGGTCGCCGTCGGGCAGATCGCGTCGGCTTATTACTTCCTCCATTTTCTCGTGATCCTGCCGCTCGTGTCGGCGTTCGAAACGCCGCTTCCGCTGCCGAACTCGATCACCGAAGCGGTACTTGAACGCGAGGAGGCGCACGAAGCAGCCGAGGCGAAAAAGCCGCGGCGCACGAAGACGGCAACGGCTGCAGCCGAGTAAGGGGACAGGCGACAGATGCGTTTCATCCTGGGGTTCATTGGCGCCGTTTTCGCGTTCGTGCTGTTCATTGCCTTCATCGGCAATCTTTCGAACTATTTCAGCAATCCGCCCGCGCCGCTCGCAGCCTCCGAGTTCCACAAGGAACCCAAGGACCTGCACCTCGCCAGCGACGGTCCGTTCGGACGGTTCGACAAGCGCCAGCTGCAGCGCGGCTTCCAGGTCTATTCGGAGGTCTGCTCGGCCTGCCACAGCCTGAGCCTCGTGTCCTTCCGCGAGCTCAAGGATCTCGGCTACGACGATGCCGAGATCAAGAAGATCGCCTCGGACTGGAAGACCCAGGTCCCGTCGATCAATCCGGATACCGGCGAGCCGGCTACCCGCAAGGCGCTTCCGTCCGACACCTTCCCGCCGCCGTTCCCGAACGAGGTCGCCGCGCGCGCGGCGAACAACAACGCGCTTCCGCCCGACCTGTCGCTGATGACCAAGGCGCGCGAGGGCGGGGCGGCCTACGTCTATTCGATCCTGACCGGCTTCACGAGCCAGCAGGGCTACAGGAACGACAAGGGCGAGCTGCTGCTGCAGAAATTCCCGGACGCCAAGACGCCGCCGAACCTGCATTTCAATCCCTATTTCGCCAATCTGAACATCGCGATGCCGCCGCCGCTGACGACCGACGGGCAGGTGCAGTATCAGGACGGCACCAAGCCGACCGTCGACCAGATGGCGAAGGATGTCGCGGCGTTCCTGGTGTGGACCGCGGAGCCGAACCTCGATGCGCGCCGTGCGGCGGGTTTCCCGGTCGTCATCTTCCTGCTGTTCGGTACCGTGCTCGGCTTTTTCGCTTACTGGCAGATTTGGCACGGGCCGCGCGATTACGTGATCGGCGCGACCGGTCCGCTCGATCCCGAAAACCAGTTGAAAACGCGCGAAGCCGAAGCGGAGGCGGGCGTCGCCGGCTAGACCCGAACAGCAGTATTGAGCTTTTACCGCCGGCATGCTTCGTTGCGTGCCGGCGGTTTTTTGTGAGGGCTTCGCCGAGGGGAGGGGACGTGCGCGCATCACCATGGATTCTGCTGGCTTCGGCCGCGTTGGCGACCAGCCCGGCTGCGGCGGTCACCAGCGACACGGCGCGCATCGTCGACGAAGGCATGAACCACAGCCAGGTGATGCTCACCGCGCATGAGCTGATGGACGATATCGGCCCGCGGCTCACCATCTCCACCAACATGCGCAAGGCACAGGACTGGGCGGTGCGGAAGCTCACCGGCTACGGTCTGTCGAATGTGCACCGCGAGGCATACGACTTCGGCCGCGGCTGGGACATCATCCACTCGAGCGTTCGGCTGGTCTCGCCGAGGCCGATCGACCTGACCGCAATTCCGGTCGCATGGAGTCCGCCGACCAACGGCGTCCTGCGTGCACCGGTGATCGTCGCGCCGATGAACCGCAAGGAGCAGTTCGCGGCCTATCATGGCAAGCTTGCCGGCAAGATCGTGCTGACCAGCCTGCCCGGGACCAGCGACGAGCCCGACGAACCGGCATTCAAGCGCCTCGACAGCGGCGAGATCGCCAAGCTCGACAAATATCGGGTGCCCCACTTCGACCCCGACGCGGACAGCAATTTCATCAAGCGCGTGCAGTTCGCGCGCGACCTCGACGCATTCCTCGCCGGCGAGGGGGCTGTGGCGCAGGCCACGATGTCGGGCCGTGACGGCAAGCTCGTGTCGGGCGAGGGATACCAGAACCAGATCGGCGGCTCGCCCAAGCTTCCGACGGTGCAGATTGCGGCCGAGGATTATCGCCGCATCGCGCGCATGGCGAAGATGGGCGACAATCCGGTGCTCGAGATCGACAATGACGTGCGCTATCTCGACGACGATCCGCACGGCTACAACATCATCGCCGACATTCCGGGCGCCGATCCGAAGGCCGGCTATGTGATGGCGGGCGCCCATTTCGACAGCTGGGTCGCGGGCGATGGCGCTTCGGACAATGGCGCCGGCAGCGTCGTCGTGATGGAAGCCGCGCGCATCCTCAAGCAGATTGGAGCGCGGCCGAAGCGCACGATCCGCTTCGCGCTGTGGACGGGTGAGGAGCAAGGGCTGTTCGGCTCATTGAACTATGTCGCGCAGCACCTTGCGCGGCGTCCGATGCCGATCACCGAGGACGGGATCACCAACTACATCAAGTGGCGCGATTCCTATCCCGTGACGCCGCTTCCCGGCTACGGCGATCTCAAAGCCTATTTCAACATGGACAACGGCTCGGGGAAGCTGCGCGGAATCTACGCCGAGGGGAATGAGGCGGCCGAGCCGATGCTTCGCGAGTGGCTCGCGCCGTTCGAGAGCATGGGCGCAGGCTCCGTCGTCGCCGGGCCGACCGGCGGCACCGATCACGAATTCTTTCAATCGGTCGCCATTCCGGGCTTCCAGTTCATCCAGGACCCGCTCGACTACGAGAGCCGAGTCCACCATTCGAGCATCGACACGCTCGATCACATGAGACCCGACGATCTTCGCCAAGCCTCGGTCGTGCTCGCCGGTGTGCTGCTCGAGGCGGCGAACAGCGACAAGGAGCTGCCGCGTCCCCCGCTGCCGACGCAGCCGCAGCCGACCGATCCGTTCAAGTACGACTATCCCGACCCCAAATAGCCGTTCCGGTTCACATGGGGTTCAAAGAGGAACGGCGTCCGTTCGAGTTCGTTCTACCTGCACAGATCGTTTGGCAGGTGTAACATGCGTATACCCTTCATTTCTCTCCTCGCCGCCGGCGCGCTCGCGCTCGGCGGCTGCGCCTATGGCGACTTCGGCTACGGCGGAATGGGCTATGGCGGCTATTACGGCTACAGTCCTTATTATGGCGGCGGCTATGGCTACGGCGGCTATGGCTACGGCTACGATCCGTTCGGCTGGTACGGCGACTATTATTATCCGGGCGCCGGCATCTACGTGTACGATTCCGGTCGTAACCGGCACGTGTGGAACAACAGTCAGCGCGACTATTGGACCAGCCGCGAAACCCGCTACCGCGATCACACCGGCCACAATTGGTCAGGCGAAAACTGGAGCGGTTACAGTCACCACAGCGGCAGCCGCCACCACAATCACTGATCCTGCGGGCGCCGCCGGATCAACACGATCGAGGTGAAGCTCATCACGGGGACGTCATCCTGGTTGGTGACGGTGGTGTGCGTTCGGAACGAGCCCATGTGCGGCTTGCTCCGCGAGGGCGTCTTCTCGACGATCGTCCCGCGGACGTGGAGCGTGTCGCCGGGATAGACCGGCTTCGTCCACCGCAGCTCGTCGATTCCTGGCGAGCCGAGGCCCGCCTGCTCATGCGCGACGACGTGCCGGGCGATCACCGCCATGGTCATCGCCGCGGTATGCCACCCGCTCGCCGCGAGGCGCCCGAAATGGGTCTTCTCTGCCTCCTCGTCGGAAAGGTGAAACGGCTGCGGGTCGTACTTGCGCGCGAATTCGAGCACCTCTTCGCGAGTGACTTCGTACGAGCCGAAGTCGGTTTCCGCGCCGACGTCCAAATCTTCGAAATAGATCATCGGCGGCGCATAGCGGCGGCTGCCGCTTGGCGCGAGTAGGGGTGCCAGCTAGGCTCGCGCGATGGCGACGCAAGCACCGCTGCCCGGCCGCTACGATCCGCGTCTGATCGAGGCGGCGATGGCGCTCAACCAGAATCGCCTCGAGATCGCCGAGCGCATCCTCAAGCCGTACCTGAAGGAAGACCCGTTCGACGCGGCGGCGGTCCGGATGTTGGCCGAGCTTGCGGCGCGAATCGGGCGTATCCGCGATGCGGAGAATCTGCTCCGCCGCGCGGTCGAGCTCGCGCCCGGGTGGATGCCGCCAAAGGCCAATCTCGCGCTCGTGCTCGGCCGAATGGGGCGGCCGGCCGAAGCGATGGAGCTGCTCGACGATATTTTCGCCGAGCAGCCCGAAGAGGTCGGACACTGGAATTTGAAAGCGGCGACGCTCGGCCGCCTCGGTGACTTCGAAGAAGCGATCGCGATGTACGAGGCGGTCCTGCGCCGCGCGCCAAAGCAGCCCAGGGTGTGGATGAGCTACGCGCACATGCTGAAGACCGTGGGGCGGCTCGACGAAGGCATTGCTGCTTACCGCAAGGCGATCGACATTCGCCCGACGCTTGGAGAAGCGTGGTGGAGCCTCGCGAACCTGAAGACGATCAAGTTCACCGAGGATGACGTTGCGGCGATGAACAGGGCGCTCGAAACGCCAGCGCTGAGCGACGAAGATCGGCTTCACCTCGATTTCGCGCTCGGCAAGTCGATGCATGACCGCGGCCGCGTCGACGAGGCATTCGCTTGTTATGCACGCGCCAACGCCTTGCGGCTCAAGCTTCAGCCGCATGCTCGCAAGGACGTGCACAAGCTGGTCGACCGAAGCATCGAGGCATTCACGCGCGACAGCTTCGCTGAGAGGACGGGCGGATGCGGCTCTCCCGAACCGATCTTCATCGTCGGGATGACGCGCGCCGGGTCGACGCTGCTGGAGCAAATCCTTGCGTCCCACAGCATGGTCGAGGGAACGTCGGAACTGCAGGACGTTCCGATCCTGGCGCGCCGCTCGGGCAAATATCCGCGGAGCGCGCTAGACCTCGGCGAGGATGAGCGGCGGGCGCTTGGGGACGAATATCTGAAGCGCACGGCCGTCCAGCGCCGGACCGACAAGCCCTTCTTCATCGACAAGCTTCCGAACAACTGGATGTGGGTCCCGTTCATCCATCTAATCCTACCGAATGCGAAGATCATCGATGCGAGGCGGCATCCGCTCGGTTGCTGCTTCTCCAATTTCCGCCAGCATTTCGCGCATGGACAGACCTGGACCTACGATCTCGAGGACCTGGGCCATTATTACGCCGATTACGTGCGGCTCATGGCGCACATCGACGTCGTTCTGCCGGGCAGGGTCCACCGGATCATCTACGAACGCATGGTCGACGACACCGAACAGCAAGTGCGGCGGCTGCTCGACCATTGCGGGCTGGAGTTCGAACCGGCGTGTCTCGAGTTCCACAAGACCGTCCGGGCGGTGCGGACTCCGAGCTCCGAGCAGGTGCGGCAGCCGATCTATCGCGATGCCACCGACGAGTGGCGCCGCTACGAGAAGTATCTTGGGCCGCTCAAGGAAGCGCTCGGGCCGGTGCTTCAGGCCTATCCGGACGCTCCCGCGGCCTAAACGCAACGGCAGCGGAACAATCGTCCGGCGGCAGCTGAGTAGCTGTTGACTTTGATCGAGCGCTCTGCCGCTATGGCGCCAGAGAGCCGAATGGGGGACATTCGAATGAAGAACCGCACGCTGGGCGCGCTGACGCTCGGGTTCCTCGCATCAACTTCGCTGGCGTCGCCGGCCTGGGCGCAGAACGTTCCGCCGGACACCGCGACTCAGCCGCAGACGACCGGCCAGTCGCCCGCGCCCGGAACGAACGCGACCGACGTAACCGCGCCGCCGAAGGCCGTCCAGGAGCGGCAGGCCGCGCGCGGCGTGCCGGACGAGACCGAAATCATCATCACCGCGACCAAGCGCGAGGAAAATCTCGAGAATGTTCCAATCAGCGTCCAGGTGCTCGGGGCGCGCAAGCTCGACCAGCTGAACATCTCGAATTTCGAGCAATATACCAAGCAGCTGCCGTCGGTGACGTTCCAGACTGCGCAGCCGGGCTTCACCACGGTCTACATGCGCGGCATCGCGACGGGCGGCGACGACAGCAATCACTCCGGGTCGCTTCCGACGGTCGGCAGCTACCTCGACGAACAGCCGATCACCACCATCGACGGGACGCTCGACGTCCACATTTACGATATCGCCCGAATTGAAAGCCTCGCAGGCCCCCAGGGAACGCTGTTCGGCGCGTCGAGCGAGGCGGGCACGATCCGCATCATCACCAACAAGCCCGAGCTTGGAGTAACCACCGGCCGCGTCGACAGCGAGATCAACAGCGTCGATCATGGCGGGCTCGGCGGGAAGCTCGAAGGCATGATCAACCTGCCGCTCGGCGACCGCATCGCGTTCCGCGCAGTCGGCTTCTACCAGCACGACGCAGGCTACATCGACAATGTGCCCGGGCAGGTGACGCTGTGCGGAGATGCGACGACCGACAGCGACGGCAATGTCAACGGCTGCGTCCACAACGGCGTGCACTTCGACAACAGCAAATACGTCAAGAAGAACTTCAACGACGTCGACACCTACGGCGGCCGCGCGGCGCTGAAGATCGATCTCGACGACAACTGGACCGTGCTTCCGACGGTGATGTACCAGAACACCAAGGCGCACGGCGTGTTCTTCGAGGATGCGGACCAGGGCGATCTCCAGACCGTGCGCTTCCAGCCCGAAATTGCGAAAGACCATTTCTGGCAGGCCGCGCTCACGATCGAGGGCAAGATCGCGAACTTCTTCGACCTGACTTATGCCGGCGCTTACATGGACCGGCCGCGGTTCACGACCAGCGACTACACCGATTACACGGTCGCTTACGACAATGCGTACGAGTCGTACGGCGGCCTCGCGAACTACTTCGACTTCCGCGACGATGCGGGCAACATCATCAATCCCCGCCAGCACATCACCGCCACTGACGACTTCAAGAAGATGAGTCAGGAAGTGCGCGTTGCAACGCCCGCGGACAGGCCGATCAGGGCGCTGGTGGGTGCCTTCTACCAGGACCAGAAGAACCACATCTTCCAGGATTACCTCGTCGACCAGCTTGCAACCGGACTGTCGGTGACCGGCTATCCCGGAACCTTGTGGCTGACCAACCAGCGGCGCGAGGACAAGGACTACGCGCTGTTCGGCGAAGCCAACTGGGACATCACCCCGCAGATCACGCTCACCGGCGGTCTGCGCTTCTACAAGTTCGACAACACGCTCTACGGGTTCGCCGGCTTCGGCCCGGAGCCCAATGCCGCAGGATCCCATACCGGCGTGGACCGCTGCCTGCCCGTCGTCGACGATCCGGACAGCCCGCTGTTCGGACTCCACGACCCCAGTGTTCCATATGCGACCGGCACCAGCGGGCTGGACATCCCCTGCTACAACGTCGCCGACATCGGCGCGAACGGCCAGGCGGTGCCTCGGCGGAGCAAGGGGACAGGTCATATCCATCGGCTGAACGTCCAATGGAAGCCGCAAGAGAATCTGATGTTCTATGCGACCTGGTCGAAGGGCTTCCGGCCGGGCGGAATCAACCGGCAGCCCGAAACGCCGCCTTACGCCCCCGACTTCCTCACCAACTACGAGGCGGGCTGGAAGACGACCTTCGGCGGCAGCCGCTTCCGCTGGAACGGCGCCATCTACCATCAGATCTGGAGCGGCTTCCAGTTCGGCTATCTCGGACCCAACAGTCTGACGGTCATCCAGAATGGCCGCGATGCGAAGGTCGACGGCGTCGAAACCGACATCAATTACATCGCCGGCGGCCTCTCGCTCAGTGCGGCCGCGGCCTACACGAATGCGAAGACCAGCGGCAACATCTGCCATGACGCAATCGTGGTCGATCCGGCACCCGATTGCAGCGGTGCGGACGACTTCATCGTCGTTCCGTCAGGTTCGCGGCTGGCGATCACCCCCAAGCTCAAGGCGAACGCGACCGGCCGCTACGCGTGGCCGATGTGGACGGGCAAAGCGCATGTCCAGGCCGCCGTCACCTATCAGGGTTCGGCACTGTCCGAGCTTCGGCCCGATGCCGAAGCGATCACCGGCAAGATCAGAGCGTCGACGCTGGTCGACCTGTTCCTCGGGTACGACTGGAGCCGCTACAGCGCCGAGTTGTTCGCAACCAACGTTTTCGACGAACGCAATGAGCTGTCGCGCTTCGTCGTGTGCAGCATCTGCACGCAAGTGAAGATCGTCCCCGGACGGCCTCGCACGATCGGCCTCAGGCTGGGCGCTCACTTCTAGGACGGAGCATCGCCGCTTGCGTGCGTCGCTCCGACGCGGTTGAAGGCGTCGATGACGCGCGCGCTCGCACTGAGGCCGGCAATCGTTCGGCGTTCGGCAGCGATCCTCGCCCTTGCCTGCATCTGGCTTGCGATGCTGCTGCTCGGCCGCGGGCCGCTCGACCGAGCCATCTACCAGGCATTGTATGCCGGCGGCCGGCCAGCACTCGTGACCATCGCACGCATCTTCACGGCGCTCGGCGAGCCGACGGTGCTCGTCGGCGGCGGCTTCCTCGTCGCGGCCTGGCTGTGGTGGCGCGGCCGCGGCCGCTTCGCGCTTGGCCTGCTCCTCGTCATCCTCATTGGCCGCGCCCTCAGCGAAGTGCAGAAATACTCGATCGCAAGGCCGAGACCGACGCTCGATCCGCACCTGGTCGTAGTCAAGACCTCCTCATTTCCCAGCGGCCACGCGACCAGCTCGATGATTTTCTATTTGACGCTGGCGCTCGCGCTGACGGCGGCCGGCAGACAACGGCGGGTCGCGGCGGCGCTCGCGGTTCTGCTGTCGCTGCTCATCGGGCTCAGCCGCGTCATGCTCGGCGTCCACTGGCCAAGCGACGTCGTCGGCGGCTGGTCGTTCGGCCTGCTGTGGGTGCTGCTGACTCTGTCGTCGGCCGAGCGGCTGTTCGCGCCGCATTCCCCGAAGCCTCCGAAACAGCTATAAGCAGATGCCGAACAGGGGAGGGACTCAAATGACCCGATCGAAACCCTTCACATGGGTCGCCGCGGTGATCTTCGCGCTGATCGCCATCATCCACATCGTCCGGCTGTCCACCCACTTTCAGATCATCATCGGATCGCACACGATCCCGATGTGGGTGAGCATCGTCGGCGTGATCGTCGGCGCGTTCCTCAGCTGGATGCTGTGCCGCGAGGCGCGGGGAACGACCGGGCCGTAGCTCGCTTCAGACGTTGAAGCGGAACAGCATCACGTCGCCATCCTGGACGACATAATCCTTGCCTTCCGACCGCAGCTTGCCCGCGTCGCGCGCGCCCGCATCGCCGCCGTAGGCGATGTAATCGTCGTAGCCGATCGTCTCCGCGCGGATGAACCCGCGTTCGAAGTCGGTATGAATTTCACCCGCCGCTTCTGGTGCCTTCGCGCCCCTGTGCACGGTCCACGCGCGGGACTCCTTGGGGCCCGCAGTGTAGAAAGTGATCAGCCCAAGCAGCGCATAGGCCGAGTGGATCATGCGGTTGAGCCCGGTTTCGTGAAGGCCGAGGTCGGACAGGAAGGCGTCGCGCTCGTCGGCGGGTAGAGTCGCTATTTCCGCTTCGATTGCCGCGGAAATGACCACGGCCTGCGCTTTCTCGGCTGCCGCCTTCTCGAACACGCGCTGCGACAGCGCATTGCCCGATGCAGCGTCGGTCTCGTCGACATTGCAGACATACAGCACCGGCTTCGCGGTCAGCAGCTGCGCGCGCTGGAGCGCTTTGGATTCCTCGGCGTCCTTCGGCTGCACCAGCCGCGCCGGCTTGGACGCGCGCAGCAGCTCGAGCGCCTGCCCGAGCACCGACGCTTCGATCTTCGCTTCCTTGTCGCCCTGCTGCGCCTTTTTGACGAGATTCGGCACCCGCCGCTCGAGCGATTCGAGGTCGGCGAGCATCAACTCGGTCTCGACGACATCCGCGTCGGCGATCGGATCGACCCGGCCCTCGACGTGCGTCACGTCGCCCCCTTCGAAGCAGCGCAGGACGTGGACGATCGCGTCGACCTCGCGGATGTTGGCGAGGAACTGGTTGCCCAAACCTTCGCCTTTGCTCGCCCCGCGCACCAGGCCGGCGATGTCGACGAACTCGATCTGGGTTTCGACCTCCTGCGCCGACTTCGCGATCGCCGCGATCTTGTCGAGCCGCGCGTCGGGCACGGCGACGCGGCCGACGTTCGGCTCGATCGTGCAGAAGGGATAGTTCGCCGCCTGCGCCGCGGCGGTTTCGGTAAGCGCGTTGAAAAGGGTCGATTTACCGACGTTCGGCAGGCCGACGATGCCGCAGCGGAAGCCCATGGAATGTCCTGATGTGGAGGGATTTGACGCCGCTTAGCGGGGTGCCCATGCAAATTGAAGCGGCGCCCTTCACTTGTGGCGATACGCTCGTGTATGAAGTCGGAGATAACGCGGGAGCTTAACTGCCGACGATGTCAGACGTTTTCGTCTCTTATGCCCGTTCCACGGAGCGGCAGGCGCACCAGATTGCCGATGCGCTGCGCGCCAACGGCTACGACGTCTGGCGCGACGATCAGCTTCCTGCGCACCGCTCCTACGCCGAGGTGATCGAGGAACGGCTGAAGGCCGCGAAGGCGGTGGTCGTCGTCTGGTCGCTGGAAGCGATCGGATCGCAATGGGTCCGCGCCGAAGCCGACCGTGCCCGCGAGGCGGGGACGCTGGTGCAGCTTACCGTCGATGGTTCGCTTCCGCCGATCCCGTTCAACCAGATTCAGTGCGCCGACCTTCGCGGCTGGGACGGCGAGGCCGACTCGGCCGGCTGGCAGAAAGTGGAAGCGAGCATTGCGGCGCTGACCGGCGGCCCAGAAAGTTCCGCGACTGCAGGGTCGGCCAAGGGAGCCGCCCCGCAGAAGGTCTCGATCTGCGTGCTTCCGTTCGAGAACATGAGCGGCGATCCCGAGCAGGAATATTTCAGCGACGGGATCAGCGAGGACATCATCACCGACTTGTCGAAAATCTCGGCGCTGTCGGTGATCGCGCGGAACACCGCCTTCCGGTTCAAGGGCAAGGAGATCGACGTCAAGGCGGTCGCGACCGAGCTCGGCGTCACCCACGCTCTCGAAGGCAGCGTCAGAAAGGCCGGAAGCCGGGTCCGGATTACCGCGCAGCTCATCGACGGCCGCGCCGGCGACCACGTCTGGGCCGAACGCTATGATCGCGAGCTCACCGACATCTTCGACATCCAGGACGAAATCTCGAAAGCGATCGCCGACGCCCTGAAGCTTCGGCTGCTGCCGAAAGAGAAGAAAGCGATCGAGCAAAGGGGCACGAGCAATCCCGACGCGTACAACCTCTATTTGATGGCCCGGCAGCACTGGATAACCGGCAACGTCGGCGACGTCCGCAGGGACGAGGTTTCGGTTCGGATTTGCCGCCAGGCAGTCGCAGTCGACCCAGGTTACGCAAAAGCGTGGGCGCTGATGGCACTCGCCCAATCGGAGCTTCGGTTCAGGCACGGCAAGGACGTCGATCCGCTCCCCGCGGCGGAACGCGCGCTGAGCCTCGATCCGGACCTTGCCGAAGCGCATTGCGTAAAGGCCCGCTATCTCCAGGAGGAAGGGCGCGACGACGAGGCCGGCGAGCTGGTCGACACGGCGCTCCGCCTGGACCCGGAGTCGTTCGAAGCGAACAAGGAAGCCGGCCGGCTGCGCTTCCGGCAGGGCCACATCAAGGAGGCGCTCGCGCATTTCTCGAAAGCGGCGTCGCTGATGGACGGCGACTACCATGACACGGGGATGCTGATTACCTGCTACCAGGCGCTCGGCGATCCCCAGGGCGTTCGCCGGGCGGCAGAGATGACTCAGGAGCGGGCCGAGAAGGCGGTGGCACAGGATGCCAGCAACGGGGCCGCGCTTGGCTACGGAGCCGTCAGCCTCGCCGTACTCGGCGATGGAGTCCGGGCGCGAGAGTGGATCGACCGTGCTTTGATGATCGATCCCGAAAACAACACGATGCGCTACAACCTCGCATGTTCGCTTGCGACCTACCTGAAGGATCCTGACGCGGCGATTGGATTGCTCGGGCCCTATTTCGAGCGCGTGAGTGTGTCGGAGCTCAAGCATTGCGGAGCGGACCCGGATATGGACCCGCTGCGCGGCGACCCTCGATTCCAGCAGATGTCGGCAGCCGCGAGCGCCCGCTTATCCGGAGTCGCGCACGTCGAGGTCGTGCAAATTCCCCCGATCGCAGCGTCCTAACCGGCTCGTGCGGCCGTCGGCTGCGTCGCTTGCAGCATAGGAAGCAGCTCGCGAAAGCGGCACTGGCGAGTTCGGAGGCGGCAAGGTCGCGGGCATGGTCCAAAAGGAGGCTGTCGCAATTACCGATGCTGCTCTCCCCTCGAAGTCCCCGCCGACCGTCACGCGTGGGGAACAGATGCTCGCGCTGCGCAAGCGGCGCATGGCGGCGGCCATCCCGTTCCTGCGCGGCGGCTTTCGTCCGTTCTTCTTCGGGGCCGCGACATGGGCGTTGATCGCTATTGCGCTGTGGCTGTGCACACTCGCCGGCAAAATCGCGATTCCGAGCGGCTTCGAAGGCGTCGCCTGGCATCGTCACGAGATGATCTTCGGCTTCGTCGGAGCCGCGGTCAGCGGGTTCCTGTTGACGGCGATCCCCAACTGGACAGGCCGGCTACCGATCGCCGGCAAGCCGCTGCTGGCGCTGTTCGGAACCTGGGCACTGGCGAGGATCGCCGTGTTTGCGTCCGCGCTTGTCAGCCTGTGGCTCGCTGCCGTCCTCGACGTAGGCTTGTTCGTGGCGCTTGCCGGACTCGCGACACGGGAAGTGATCGCCAGCAAGAGCCGCAACGCGCCGATTGTCGCACTCGTACTTCTGTTCGGCCTGGCGGATGCCGCCGATTACCTCGGTCATGCGGGGGTGATCGACGGCGACCTCGGCTGGCGCGCGGCGATCAGCCTCCTCGTCGTCATGATCTCGGTCATCGGCGGCCGCATCATCCCGTCGTTCACGAGGAACTGGATGGCCAAGCGCGGCGTCTCGCGCGGGCTCCCGACGCAGCCCGAAGGCCTCGACCTTCTGGTGATCGTGTCGACGGCCGCCGCGCTGATCTTCTGGCTGGCCTTGCCCGACGAGCCGCTGACCGGAGGAATTCTGACCTTCGCGGCCGCGGCGCAATTGCTCCGTCTCGCACGATGGCGAGGGTATAGAACCTTTGCCGACCCGCTCGTCCTGATCCTGCATGTCGGCTACCTGTGGATACCGATCGGCCTCTTCCTGCTCGGGCTTGGGTCCGCCGGATTCGCGGTGCCGCGGAGCGCAGGGGTGCACTGCCTCACGGCCGGAGCCATGGCGACGATGATCCTCGCCGTGATGAGCCGCGCCAGCCTCGGGCACACGGGGCACGCCCTCCACGCGTCTTCCGTCACCGTCTGCGGCTACGCCTTTGTTACCGTCGGTGCGCTGCTGCGCGTCGCCGCGTCGCTTGGATTGGGGACTTACGCGCTCATGCTCGACATCGCCGGCGCGTTCTGGGGCGGAGCGATGCTGCTGTTTCTGATTGCCTACACGCCGATCCTATGGCGGCCGCGTGTCGGTGAGTCGCGCTAGGCGAAATTGAACGAGATGCTGAGCCGCTCGCCGCGGGCCTTCCCGGGGAGCACCTCGTGCCTCAGCCAGCTTTCCCACAGCAGCAGCAGCCCGCGCCGGGGCTCGACCGTGACGAAGGTGTTCGGGCGCTGCGGGGCGGCCATCATCAGCGGCAGCCGCGGGTCCTCGAAGCGGATCGCTCCCGCACCTTCCGGGACTTCGACGTAGAGCGTGCCCGAAATGAGGCTGTGCGGGTGAATGTGGCCGGCATGATGGCCCGAGCCTTTCAGCAGGTTCACCCAGACGCTGTCGAGCCGCGGCTTGCGCGGAAGATCGAACGCGGCTTCCTCGGCGAACTTCGCTGCATGCTTCGTCAGCAGCTTGGCGAGCTCGGCAAAAGCGGGATCGCGCCTCGGCAGGTCGTTCAGGGACGCGTAGCTGGTGTAACCCGCATAATGGTGCTCGCGGGACCAGCGCTTTCCGGCACTGTCGTCCGCCGCGAGGGTGCGGATCGAGTGCGCGAGCTCGTCGAGCAGCCGGTCATCGTGGAGTTCGGCTTCGTAGAGCTGCGTTGCGAACAGTGAGCGCATCGCGGCTGCTCTGCGGCGCCTGCCAGCCGCGCGCAAGGGCGTGGACACTCCCGCGAGCGGCCTCTAGCGTCCCGCGCTCTCGGGAGGGTTGTTCATGCGCCGCCATTTGTTCGCGTCCTCGCTTTCGCTTGCGCTCGCTCTCGCTCTCGCTGCGCCGGCCTATGCCGCGCCCGAACAGGCCGTGGCGATGGCGCCTGCCGAAAAGCCGCTGCTCGACGTCAAGGCCGACCCGCTCACCGGCAAGATCATCGCGACGTTCCCGAAACCCGACGAACAGGGCATTTCTGCGCGCTACATCTATCTGACGCAGCTCGGCAGCGGACTCGGGTCGGCGCCGATCGGCCTCGACCGCGCGGCGGCGAGCGACACCCGCATTCTCGTCTTCCGCCGAATCGGCAAGAAGGTTGCCGCCGAGGTCGAGAACAGCAAGTTCGTCGCATCGAGCGGCGACCCCGACGAGCAACACGCGGTCGACACCTCCTTCGCCAACTCGACCTTGTGGATGGGCGACATTCTGAACACGGCGAAGGACGGCTCGTACACCGTCGACTTGTCGGGCTTCCTCGCGCGCGACGACCTCGGCATCGCCCAGGCGATCAAGCGCGGCGGTGGCGGCGACTTCAAGTTCGCGCCCGAGCTCAGCGCCGCGGATCCCAATTTCGTGAAGGTTTTCCCCAGGAACGCAGAGTTCGCGGCGAAGCTGACGTTTCGCTCGGACGAGCCGAGTCCGGAAGTCGCCAACATCGTCCACGGCAACACGCTGACGCTGGTGCTCCGCCATTCGCTGATCGCGCTGCCCGAGCCCGGCTATGTCGAGCGGACCGATCCTTACGGCTACACCATCGGGCTGCAGAAGGTCGATTTCTCGGCCCCGCTCGGCCAGCCGATCGTGACCGATCTCGCGCGCCGCTTCCGCCTCGAGAAGGTCGATCCGACTGCTGCCCGCTCGCCAGTCAAAAAGCCGATCGTCTTCTACATCGACCGGAGCGCGCCCGAGCCGGTCCGCACCACACTCGAGCAGGGCGTGAGCTGGTGGGCCGCGGCGTTCGACGCGGCAGGTTTCGAGAATGCGTTCAAGGTCGGCGTGCTGCCCGAAGGCGCCGACCCGCTCGACGTCCGCTACAACGTCGTCAACTGGGTCGACCGGGCGACCCGCGGCTGGTCTTACGGCCAGCCGATCGCCGACCCGAGAACGGGCGAGATCATCAAGGGCTCGGTGCTTCTGGGATCGCTGCGCACGCGCCAGGACCTGATCATCTTCCAGGCGCTGGTCGGTGCAGGGCTGACCGGGACCGGCGACCCCAACGACCCGATCACCGCAGCGCTCGCCCGCATCCGCCAGCTCGGCGCGCACGAGGTCGGCCACGCGCTCGGGCTTGCCCACAATTTCGCCGCCAGCACGCAGGGGCGCTACTCGGTCATGGACTATTCCGGACCGCGCATCACGCTCGACGCGAACGGCGCGCCGTCGCTGCGCGACGCCTACGGCGTCGGCCTCGGCCCGTGGGACAGGTTCATGATCAAGTGGCTCTATGCGAAAACGGACGCCGACGCTCGGCCGATCGCCGCGCAGGCGCACGCCGAAGGGCTGCGCTTCGTCGCCGACAATGACGCTCGGCCGGTAAGCGCGGGCCAGCCGCTCGGCTCCTTGTGGGACGATGGTCCCGATCCGGTCGCGGAGCTCCGCCGGGTAATGGCGGTGCGCTCGGCGGCAGTCGCGCGCTTCGGCACCGGCGCGCTGCAGCCCGGCCAGTCGCTCGCCGACCTGCGGCGCGCGTTCGTGCCCATCTGGCTCCTCGACCGCTATCAGCTCGAAGCCGCCGCGAAGTCGCTCGGAGGCGTCAACTTCCCTTACGCCCTGAACGGCGAGGCAGCGGTCGCGCAAGTGGTGCCCGGGAGCGCTCAGTGGGCCGCGCTCTACGCCTTGCTCGACACCCTTTCGCCGGCCGAGCTGACCGTCCCCGAGCGGCTGAACCCGTTGCTCTCCAGCGGCTTCGGCGGAGACAGCGATCGCCAGACGGAGATCGAGATCATCCCGACAGCAGGCGGCCCCGTGTTCGATCCGTTGAAGGCGACCGAGGTCGGCGCGGTGCAGACGCTCGACGCGCTGCTCGCGCCCGAGCGGCTGAATCGCTTAGAAAGCCAGCACGCGTCCGACCCGAGCGTGCCAGCCCCCGCGCAATTGTTCGATCTGCTGCTCGACCGCACGATGTCGCAGTCGAGCAACGAGGTCGGCCGCCGGATCGCGACCATGAGCGCGCTCGCGCTTGCCCGGGTGCAGCACGACGCGGCGCTGTCGCCGACGATCTCGCTCCAGCTCGCTGGCCGTCTCGACCGGCTCGCCGACCAGCTGGCGCGCCAGCGCGGGCAGGCTTCCGAGCAGGACTGGGCGCACGGCCTCGCCGCGCTCCTCAAGGATAGACAGGCGCTCGACAAGGCGCTCGCCGATCCGGCCCGGCTTCCGCGGGTGCCCCCCGGCATGCCGATCGGCATGACCGACGAATAGCCGAACGCCGCCAGCTTTCACTTCCCGCCGGAGTCCTGTTACGCAGTTCGACCGACTCGATGTCGGATGTCTTCGTCTCGTACGCGCGGCAGGATGAGCCGCAGGCGAAGCGCGTCGCGGACGCGCTGCGCTCGCTTGGGTATGAGGTCTGGCGAGACGACGAGCTTCCCGCCCATCGCGCCTACGCCGATGTGATCGAAGAGCGGTTGAAATCGGCCAAGGCCGTGGTCGTGCTGTGGTCCGTGGAAGCGGCTCGATCGCAGTGGGTACGCGCCGAAGCCGATGCCGCGCGCGCCGTCGGAACGCTGGTCCAGGCACTGATCGACGGTCACATCCCGCCGATGCCCTTCAACCAGATCCAGTGCGCCGACCTCAGCGGCTGGCAGGGCGAGACCGACTCGCCGGGCTGGCACAAGCTCGTCGCAAGCGTCGCGGCCCTTGCCGGTTCGCGCCAGGCCGAGGAAGGACCGGCGCGGCGGAGGCACACCTCGGTTTGCGTGCTGCCGTTCCAGAACATGAGCGGCGACCCCGAGCAGGAATATTTCAGCGACGGGATCAGTGAGGACATCACCACCGATTTGTCGAAAATCTCGGCGCTCGAGGTGATTGCGCGCAACACCGCGTTCACGTTCAAGGGGCAGGCGGTCGACGTGTGCGATGTCGCGCGCAAGCTCGCCGTCAGCCACGTGCTCGAAGGCAGCGTCCGGAAGGCCGGCGGACGCGTCCGGGTCACCGCGCAGCTGATCGACGGCAGGACCGGCGGCCACGTCTGGGCCGACCGCTACGATCGCGATCTCACCGACATTTTCACCATCCAGGACGAGATCAGCCAGGCGATCGTCGAAGCCCTCCGCGTCCAGCTGCTTCCGAAGGAGAAGAAAGCGATCGAGCAGCGCGGCACCAGCAACGCCGACGCCTACAATCTCTATCTGCTCGCGCGACAATATTGGATCACCGGCGATTTCGGCGATCGCCGGCGCGAGGAACGGGTGATCCGCATCTGCAAACGGGCAACCGACGTCGATTCCGATTACCCGCAGGCGTGGGCGCTGATGGGGCTCGCGCAGGCCAATTTGCGCTATGCCTACACCGGCAATCCGGAGGCGGACGACGGCGCCGCTGCCGCAGAACGCGCGCTCTCGCTCGATCCGACCATCGCCGAGGCTCACCTGCCGCGCGCGTGGCGGCTCGCGGTGCTTGGGCACGAGGACGAGGCCAATGCCGAAATCGCCACCGCGCTTCGTCTCAACCCGGAATCGTGGGAAGTGAACAAGGAAGTCGCGCGGCTGCTCTATCGCCAACGCAGGCTCGCCGAAGCCACGCACCATCTCGAAAAGGCGACCGAGCTGATGGAGAGCGACTTCCACGGCTGGGGCATGCTCGCCGCCTGCTATCTCGCGCAGGGGAACGGGGACGGGCTGCAACGCTGCGCGGGGAAGCTCACGGGCCAGGTCGAAAAGGCGCTTGCCCGGGACCCCGACAACGGCTCGGCGCTGGCGTTCGGCGCGCTCGCTTTCTCCGTCCTCGGGGAGATGGACCGCGCGCGCGAATATATCGACCGCGCGCTGCTGCTCGACCCTGACAATCTCTACATGCGCTACAATCTCGCCTGGCCGCTGCTCGCCTATTTCAAGGACAAGGACGCGACGTTGGAGATGGTCGCGCCTGCGCTCGCGAAGGCCGGTCGCAACCTGGTCCGGCTCGCCGCGAGCGACCCGAACCTCGACAGCCTGCGCGACGACCCGCGCTTCCGGCAGATGCTGAGCGCGGCAGCTGAACGGGTCGACCTCGCCGTAGACAGTCCTGCCCCGGCGCCACTTGGCTCATGACGCGACCGCCGCTGCTCTGGACTGAAGCCACTTAATCCTGCTGCTGCAGCCGCAGCGCCACTTCGCTCATGAATCTGGCGTCGTCGCCATCGGCGAGCCATTCCGCTTCCGCGGCGATGGCGGCCAGCAGGTCGGACAGAGGTTCCATTTCCGACTTCGCGTAATTGCCGAGCACGTGCGGGGTGACGAGGTCCTTTCGACCCGGTCCCGGATGGCCGATGCCGATGCGGACGCGGCGGAAGTCGGGACCGAGCGCCGCGTCGATCGAGCGCAGGCCATTGTGGCCCGCAAGGCCGCCGCCGATGCGAACCTTGACCTTGAACGGCGCGAGGTCGAGCTCGTCGTGGAAGACGGTCAGCGCATCCACGTCGAGCTTGTAGAAGCGCAGCGCCTGCTGAACCGCGTCGCCGCTATCGTTCATGAAGGTCTGCGGCTTGAGCAGCAGGATTCGGTGGTTTCCCAGCCGCCCCTCGGCGATCAGGCTGCGGAACTTCTTCTGCCACGGGCCGAATCCGTGCACCTCGGCGATGATGTCGGCCGCCATGAAGCCGACATTGTGCCGGTGCAGCGAATAGCGCGCACCCGGATTGCCGAGACCGACCCAGAGTTGCATCGACGCGCGGTAGCGTACGACGTCCGAAAGAAAATCCGCTCATCCTGAGTAGGGACTGAGCGAAGTCGAAGACCCGTATCGAAGGACCGTCCTTCGATACGCCGTTTCGACAGGCTCAACGGCTACTCAGGATGAGCGGTTTGGTTCGCCTGACCTACTCGCTGTCGCCCGCGCCTTCTTCCGTTTCGCCGGGCTCGCCACCCTCGATCGACGGGACCTCGCTCGCAGGCGTCGTCTCTTCCTCTTCGGACTTCATCGCCGACGGAGCGACGATCGTCGCAACCGTGAAGTCTTCTTCCTGGTTCGCGGGAAGGACTCCGTTCGGCAGCTTCACATGGCTGATGTGAACCGCGTCGCCGATGTCGAGGCCGTCGAGCGCAATGTGGATCTCGTTCGGAATGCTCGCCGCGTCGCAGACCAGCTCCAGCTCATGCTGGACGACGTTGAGCACGCCGCCGCGCTTGAGGCCCGGCGAGGCTTCCTCGTTGTCGAACCGCACCGGCACCGCCACGTGGACCTTGGTGTGCTCGGAAATGCGCAGGAAATCGACATGGATCGGCCGGCTCGTCACCGGGTGGAAGTCGACCGCCTTCGGCAGCGTCCGCGTCGGCTTGCCGGCGAGGTCGACCATCACGACCGAGTTCATGAAGTGACCCGTCGATAGCATTTTCGACAGGAGCTTCTCCTCGACATGGATCGAGAGAGCTTCTGTCTTTTCGCCGTAAACCACGGCAGGGACCCGGCCTTCGCGGCGCAGTGCTCGGGAGGCTCCCTTGCCAGCCCGGTCGCGCGCCTCGGCGGGCAGCGTCAGCTGTTCGCTCATTTGGCTATACTCCGATTGCTAAAA
>JAICXO010000010.1 GCA_025980335.1 Sphingomonas sp.
AGCCGAACTTGGTCGCGATCACGACCTTGTCCCGGACGGGCGCGAGTGCTTCGCCGACCACCTCCTCGTTGGTGAAGGGCCCATAGACTTCGGCGGTGTCGAAGAAGGTGACCCCGAGATCGACCGCGTCGCGGATCAGCTTCACTCCGGCCTCTTTCGAGAGCGGCGTGCCGTAGCTCTGGCTGATGCCCATGCAGCCGAGGCCGATCGCGGAGACTTCGAGGCCGCGGCCAAGTTCGCGTTGTTCCATTGTCGTTCCTGCCACTTCAAATCGCCCCGAGAGACAACGAGCGCGCCGCGCCATGGCTCCGGACTTGGCGGCTCCGTCAGTGCGGCTTTGCGGCGGAGCCGTGCATCGCGTCGACCAGAGCCTGGGACAGGGTCGCGAGGCGGTACGGCTTGAGGATCACGGGCCGGCCGCCGCTGCCCGACTGGGCGATTTCCTGGCTGTAGCCGGTGGCGAGGATGACCGGGAGGTCGGGCTTCTCGGCAGCGAGCTGTTCGGAGAGCCTGAGGCCGCCCATGCCGGGCATCACCACATCGCTGAACACGACATCGTAATCGTGCTTGCGAGTGAGCTCGAGCGCCTCCTCGCCCGAGGTGGCGAGCGTGACCGAATGGCCGAGTTCGCTGAGCAGGGTCTCGGCGAATTGCCCGACCTCCTCATTGTCCTCGACGACGAGGATTTCGGCGCGCGGCTGGTGCGCGATCTCGGGCTGGTCGCCCTTTTTCGCCGCGATCAGCCCGGTTTCGCTGCACGGCAGGATCAGGGTCACCGTCGTTCCCTTGCCCGGCTCGCTTTCGACCAGCACGTCGCCGCCCGACTGGGTGGCGAAGCCGTACACCTGGCTGAGGCCGAGGCCCGTGCCCTTGCCCGTCGTCTTGGTGGTGAAGAAGGGCTCGAAAATGCGGCTCGAGGTATCCGCGTCCATGCCCGTGCCGGTATCGCTGATCGCCACCGTCGCCATTGGCTCGCCAGATCCGTCAGGAACCCCGGAGACGGAAATCGTCAAGGTGCCGCCGCCGGGCATCGCGTCGCGCGCGTTCGAGGCGACGTTGAGGATCGCCGACTGGAGCTGGTTGCGGTCGACCGTCACCGGACAGGTGGTGCGGTCGAGGCTGGTCTCGATCCGGATGCGCTCGCCCATTGTGCGGTCGAGGAGCTCGGTCATGCTTCCGACCAGCTCGGACAAATCAACGACCTCCGGCTTCAGCGGCTGCCTGCGCGCGAAGGCGAGGAGCTGGGAGGTCAGCACGGCAGCGTTCTCGGCGGCCTGGACGATCGCGCGGGCGAAGCGCTTGCGGCGATCTTCGGCGAGCTCGTCGCGGCTCAGGATGTCCGCCGAGCCCTGGATGACGGTCAGCAGATTGTTGAAATCGTGCGCGATCCCGCCGGTGAGCTGGCCGAGCGCCTGCATCTTCTGGCTCTGGCGCAGCTGCTCCTCGGCCTTGGCGCGCTCCTCGATCTGTTCGGCGAGAAGCTCGTTCGACTGGGCGAGCGCTTCGGCGCGTTCGCTAAGCTCGCGGTTGGCCCTGCGGAGCGCGTTCTGGGCCATTCCGAGCGTGATGATGACCAGCGCTGCGAGCACGGCCATCGCGCCGAGGATCACGTAGCGCGTGAGCCTTCGCGACACCGCCTCGCGCTCGACCGAATAGACGACCGTGCCGATGCGCTGGCCGGCGCTGTCGACCGGCACCACCACGCGGTAGCTGCTGTCCGGCGGAGGCGGCAGCTGCCCGAGCGACGTTTGCCGTTCGCTCTTGGTCGGGTCGTAAGCGGCTAACGGCTTGCCCGAGCGGTCGAACACCCCGACGTAGCGCACCTGCGGGTTGACCCGGAACGCGTTCACCGCCTGCTGGCTCGCGACCGGATCGCCGAAATCGACCGCCGCCGTCACCGAGCGCGACAGGACCTCGGCCGCGACCAGCGCCTGCTGGTCGCGCGCGGCGCGGAAGCTGACCTCGTTCTGGAAGATGATCGCGAAGCCCGCGAGCAGGATGACGACCGCGACGATGATGATCGTCGCCGGGGCGGTGCGCCAATGCGGCAGCGATTTCCAGAATCCCGTCATCGCTGCGTGACCCCGATCGCGAGCGCGAGCAGCCGCGAACTGATCGTCAGCCCGCGCGCCTGCGCCTGGGCATTGTCGATGAAGAACCGGACCCGGCCGTCGACGACCGCGAAGTGGATCACGCCGTGCTGCGAGCTGCTGCGCGAGTCCGTGATGGTGAGGACCGGCTGATGCGCCAGCGCGGCGAGCGCTTCGCCGGCGTGCGAGCCGTCGACGAACGCGATTGCGCAATCCGATGCTCCCGACGCGGAAGACATCCGCTTGATGACGAACGGGTGCCCGTCGACCGACTGACCCGCGATCGCCTGGTTGAGCATGTTCCCGAACGGATCGTCGCCGATCACGCAAATCACGATCTGGCCACGTGCTGAAGCGGATGCGGGCCATGTCACATAGCGCGCGAACTTGGGAATGAAGGCGGCCTTCACCGCGACGTCGCTGACCTCGGCGCGCGCCGGCACCCCCGCGAACAATGCCGCGGCAAGCGCGCAAAGGAGGAGGGGCACGCGCAATTGCATCAGAACCGCAGGCGCGTGCCTGCATAGATGCTGCGCTTGATCAGCTGGGCCGCGGGGTCGCCGTTCTCGAGATGGGTGCGGTGCAGGAGGTTGCGCGCGGCGACGAACAGCTCGATTCGATCGCTGAGGCTGTAGCCGAGCTTGCCGCCCGCCTCGACGTAGCCGGGAACGTCCGGCGGGAGATCGAGCGCGCCGACTCCGCGCACGTCGAGCGTCAGCCTGAGCTTCGGCGTCAGGTCCAGGTCCGAGCTTCCGACGACCTGCCATTTCGGGTCGGCGCCGAGCGAGTTGCGCGGGATCAGGTCGACACGGTGGTCGACCACGTGGAAGTCGTTGTGCAAGGTCGTCGCGCCGAGCGAAAGCCGCCACCACGGAGTCACCTGCGCCTTGCCCCACGCCTCGACGCCGTAGGTGGTGCCTTTGCGGCCGTTCAGCAGCTCGACCGGGTTTCCGGGCAGATCGGTGACCTCGGTCGTGCGCAAGTCGGTGTAGTAATTGTAGAACAAATTGACCGAGAAGCTCAGCCAGCTCGACGGCTCGCCGCGATAGCCGGCCTCGAACGCCGTCACCTTTTCGCTGTCGAAATCGGTCGACGGCGCAACGAACGGCAGGAACTCGAGATCGCGGTCGATCCGCGACGGGGTGCGGACGGCGCGCGATACCGCGGCCCAGAACAAGGTGCGGTCGTTCGGCTGGTAAGAGAGGCGCAGGTTGGGCAGCACCTGCCAGCCGACGAAGCTCGACTTCTCGAGCTTGACGCCCGCGATCACCGCCAGCTCGGGCGTCAGGTTGAAGCGATCCTGGGCGAACAGGTTATAGACCCACAGGCCTTCGCTCTCCGGCTCCAGCTCGAACGGATTGAGGTTGTTGACGAACAGGTCGTTGGTCCGGCGCGCGCCAACGCCTGCGACGATCTCGTGCCCGCTGGTGGTGAGGTTGAGCTGCGCCTCATTGTCGAACGTGGTCAGCGCGCTGTGCACCAGCGTCACATCGGTGCTGTAGCGATCGTAATAGCTTTGCAGCTGGAAGCTGGCCGACGGGCCGAGGACATGAGTCCAGCGCCCGAGAATGTTGTGCGCGTTCGCGTGATCGCCGGCGAACGCCGCATCGGTCGCGTGGAAGATGTCGCCCTGGACCGTAAAATTGTCCGCTTCACCGCCGAAGTCCGAGCGGAAGCCGCCCTGCCACGAACGGTAGGAATCGTCTATCGGCGGCCCTGAAGCGGACGGCAGTCCATCGCGGTCGTCGTAATCGGCATAGATGCGCATCGCGCCCGATCCGCCGAGCGAGAAGCCGTAGCGCGCCGCGGCCGTCCGCTCGCCTGTCCCTGCGGTGCCGCGCACGAAACCGCCGATGGTGTCCTGCGCGCTCTTGGTCGTGACGTTGATCACGCCGTTGACCGCATTGGGCCCGTAAAGCGTGCCGCCCGGACCGCTGATCACCTCGACCTGCTGAATGTCCTCGACCAGCGGCTGGTGGAGGTTCCAGATCACGTTGTCGGCAAGCGGCGTGTAGATCGAGCGGCCGTCGATCAGAACGAGCAGCTTGTTGCCGGCCTGGATTCCGTTGAACCCCCGCGCGGCGATCGCATACTGGCTGGCATCGATCTGCTGGACGTTGAGGTTCGGCGCGAGGCGCAGCGCCTCCGGCAGCGAGGTGACGCCGGAATCCTGGATGTCCTGATTGGTGATCACGTAGAGCGCCGCAGGCGCTCGGCTCAGCGGCTCAGCCTGCTTGGAAACGGACGTGACCTTGATCTGAGCGAGCTGCTCGATCGACAGATCGGAGAGGTCCGGCTGCTCTTCGGCGCTCGCCCGGCCCGCCCACAGGATGACCGACCCGAGCGCGACCGCTGCCATCGCTGTTCGCATTGATCTTCCTACTCACCGGTGGTCCCCCCGCCGGTCATGCGTTCTTCGGTGATGGGTTGTGGCAGGTCAAGTCAATGGCCGCCGGCGTGACCGAACTGGCGAACCGTCACGCTGCCTGTGCTCCATCGGCGCTGCAGGACGAGGCGACGGCGGCGGGGGAGTCCGGCTGTTGCGCATTGCGAACCGCAGACGCGCCTTCGGCAACGAACATGTCGTGCAGCATATGCGCCTGCATCATGTACATGATGACCTTGTTCGCGTTGCGCCGCAGGCGCCGCATGCGGCGAGACGCCCTGGGTAGTCTCGCAAGCATGGTCGCTACCACATAGGCGCGATAGGAGAAGACGCCGGCGCTCTCGAACGCCTTTCTCGACAGGTGCCGGCGGTATTTCGCAGCGTGGTGCCGGTCGGCTCCGAACAGGTCGACGGCGTCGCTGGTCAGCATGAAGCCGCTTTTCGGCCGCAGGCGGATGTCGTCCGGCAAAACGCCTTTCGCAGCGTCTCGAAGGACCGCTTTCTCGACACCGCCGCGCATCTTCGAGTCGACGGGAATCCACTTCGCCGCGTCGTACAGTTTGTGGTCGAGGAACGGCAGTCTCGCTTCGAGCGAATGCGCCATTTCCTCCCGATCTCCGAGATAGCAGAGAATGTCGAACGGCATCGCGGCAATCCGCGTTTCCTGAACGGCGTTGATCAGCGGCTTTGCGGAATTCTCGCGGCGAGCCGACCTGGCCCGCTCCACGCGGATCCGCGCGCGCTGATCCTTGTGGAAGATCAGTGCCGATGCCGATCGGCCAAAGCTTCCCAGCTTGAGCCGCCTGCCCTGCGCCACGAGCGTTCCGTGGTTTGCTCCCGGCGCTCGGGTCTCGCGGATCGCCTTCTCGAAGAAGCTGCGGTAGCCGAGGAACACTTCGTCCGCCCCTTCGCCCGTCAACACGACGGTGACGAACTTGCGCGCCTCTTGCGACAGCAGGAACTTGCCGACGGGCGCGAGCGTGACGAACGGCAACTCCGACGACCACAAAGCATCGCCGAGATTGTCCCAAAGCATCCGCTTGGTCACCGTGAGCTCGTGATGTTCGGTGCCGACGAACTCCGCCGCACGCCGCGCGAATTCCTGCTCGTTGCGGCCGCTGCCTTCGAAAGCAATCGAGAAGGAGTGCGGCGGCGTGTTCATGTTGCGCTTCATCAGCGCGGCGATGAAGGCCGAGTCGATTCCACCGCTCAGATAGAGCCCCACCGGAACGTCGGCCCGCAGCCGCAAGCGGACAGCGTCTTCGAGCTCGCTCAGCACCGTCTCCGCAGCGCCGGCCGAATCCTCGGCCGACGAACCAGGTTCAGCAATGATGGCGGGGATTTCGCTCGACCAATAGCGGATCAGCGTCGGCTCAAAGGTGTCGAGGTCGACCGACAGGCATGACGCCGGTGGAACATGCTCGATCCCTTCGAACGGCAGCCGGACATTCTGCGGATCGTGGTCGATCAACGGGTCGAACCCAGCGACGTTGAGCTTCGGCTCGACCAGGCCGCTGGCGAAAAGCGTCTTCATTTCCGAAGCGAATGCGATGCCGCCGGGAAGGCGCGAGAAATAGAGCGGCTTGATTCCGAACCGGTCGCGCGCGGCGATCAGGCGGCGCCGGGGCTTGTCGTATAGCAGAAATGCGAATTCGCCTCTCAGCTGCTCGAAGCAGCCGAGTCCGAATTCCTGGTAAAGCGCGATGATGATTTCGGAATCGGACTTGGTCCTGAAGCGGTGGCCCTTCGCCACGAGCGACTCCCTGATGCGCTCGAAATCGTAAATCTCGCCGTTGGCGGCGAGGATGATCGTGCCGTCGGCGCTTTCGAGCGGCTGGGCTCCAGTTTCGAGGTCGATGACCGCGAGCCGCGTGTGGGCGAGGAGGACCTTGGACGATTTGTCGATGTAGGTCCCACGGCCGTCGGGACCGCGATGCTCCAGAGTCTGGAACACGCGCTCGAGCGCCGGGCCCGGAACATCGCAGCCGGCCGCGCCGAAAATCCCACACATACGAGTGCGCTGTGGCGCCTGCGGAGTTCGGCCACGGTTGCGGCAAGATTACCTTTTCCCAACATGACGCGGTGACGGCGGGTGCCCAATGCTCGGGTCGCGGGAGGTTGGCAGATTGTATAGGTCTCGCAATGGGCCGCCAACGCCGGGCGCGCGATATCGGCCGCTCCCCTGTAACCGAGTAAGGATCAGAAAATGAAAAAATTGCTCGTGATCGTCGTGGCGGCATCGCTCGGAGCCGGAACCGCCGCACTCGCCGCCAAGGCACCCGCGCCGAAGATCTCGAAGGCGCGCGCCGAAGCGATGGCGCTGAAGCTCGCGCCGGGCAAGATCACCGATGCCGAGTATGAATATGAGAACGGCGGCTGGCGCTGGTCGTTCGATATCCAGCAGAAGGGCCACATCCAGGAGATCGGCATCAACGGACTCACTGGAAAGGTCGTCGAGAACAAATCCGAGGGCAAGGTTGACCACGATTAACCGAGGACATCCGCAAGGGTGAGGATTCTCGTCGCCGAAGACGACGCGGATACGGCCGAGTTCATCCGGCGAGGGCTGCGTGAGCTCGGCCACAATGTGCTGACGACCGGCGACGGGTTCGACGCCTTGCATCTGCTTTCCACCGAGCAGATGGAGGTCGCGGTCCTCGACCGGATGCTTCCGAACCTCGATGGTGTGTCGATCGTCCGCCGGGTGCGAGCAGCGGGCATCGGAGTCCCGGTCCTGCTGCTGACCGCGCTCGGACGGATCGAAGATCGCGTGACCGGCCTCGAAGCCGGCGCCGACGATTATCTGGTCAAGCCGTTCGCGTTCTCGGAGCTGGCGGCACGGGTCAATGCGCTCGGCCGGCGCAAGCCCGTCCATGCCGAGCCGACGCGGCTCGAGCATGGCGAGATCGTGGTCGACCTGCTGAAGCGGCAGGTGCTTCGCGGGGGCGCGGTGGTCCAGCTGCAGCCGCGCGAGTTCCGAATCCTCGAAGAATTGATGCGCGAGGAGGGCAAGGTCGTCACCCGGACGATGCTGCTCGAACGGGTGTGGAACTATCATTTCGATCCGCAGACCAATATCGTCGACACCCACATCAGCCGCCTGCGCTCCAAGCTCAACGAGGGCGGCCGGCCGGACCTGATCGAGACCGTTCGCGGCACCGGCTATCGCATGGGCGGCGATGCGTAAGTGGCGGTCCAGTGCGGCCTACCGCATCGCCTTCATCAACTTCGGCGCTTATGCGGTCGGGCTGGCGCTTCTCGGCATGATCGTGTTCGCGGTGATGCACGTCGCTTTCTCGCGTCAGCTGGATTCGATGGTGTCCGATGAAGCGCAGACGCTTCAGGACGAATTTCGCAGCGGCGGCGATGGCGAGCTCGCCGAAGCCATCGCACAGCGCGAGGCGCTGAAGTCTCCGACACGGATGGTCTATGCCGTGTTCACGCCGGCCGGGCGCAAGATCCACGGGTCGCTGCAGACCAGCAGGCCTCCGCTCGGGCTGCACCCGATCATCTTCCGCGACCCGAAGGAAGGACCCGACGAAGCGCGCGCGATGACGGTCGATCTGTCGCCGGGCGAGCGGCTCGTCGTCGCGGCCGACAGCGACTGGCTCGAAGGCATAGAGCGGATCGTGATCGTCATCTTCACGCTCGCGTTCGTCGGGTCGGTGCTCGTCGGCTTCGGCGGAGCGGTCGTGCTCGGCTCCTATCTCCAGCGGAGGCTGCAATCGATCAGCAGCTCGGCCGAGGCGATCATCGGCGGCGACATCCGGCGGCGGATGCCCGTCGGTCCGCGCAGGGACGAGTTCGACCAGCTCGCGGCGACCCTCAACCGGATGCTCGACCGGATCGAAGGCCTGCTCGACAACCTCCGCCAGGTGTCGAGCGATATCGCGCACGACCTGCGCACGCCGCTCGCGCGATTGCGCAATCGGCTCGAGCGCGGGCTTGCCGATGAGCCGGAGGCGGATGCGCTAATCGCCGACGCGATCCGGCAGCTCGACGAGGTCCTGTCGCTGTTCGCTGCCATCCTCCGCGTGGCCGAGGTCGAGAGCGGCGAGACCAAGCGGTTCTTCGAGCCGGTCGACATCAGCGCGCTGCTCACCGAACTCGCCGAGAGCTATGCCCCGGCATTCGAAGACGAGGGGCGGATGTTCCTGTGGTCGGTCGAGCCGGACTTGTGGGTCGAGGGCGACCGAGAGCTGCTTGCGCAAGCGATGGTCAACCTGCTGGAGAATGCGCAGCGGCATACGCCGGTCGATGCGATCGTCAGGATGAGCGGATCGGCTGCGGCACGCGTCGTCTTCATGCACGTGGAGGATAACGGCCCGGGCGTTCCGAAGCGCGACCTCAGCCGGATCACCAAGCGGTTCGCGAGAGTCGAGAGCAGCCGCAACACGGCCGGCCACGGGCTTGGACTGAGCCTGGTCAGCGCCGTCGCCAAGCTTCACGGAGGTCAGCTAGCGCTCAAGAGCGGCCCCGGCTTTTCCGCGACGATCGCAATTGCACGAACCGGCGCTGGCGGGGAAGCGTTGGGCAGGAATTCCGAACAAGGCAGACAGGAAGAGGAGGCCGGATGAACGACCGACAGTCGCTCAACGAGGTGCTGAGCAAGGTCCCGGCGGTCACGCTTGGGTTCTGGATCATCAAGATCCTCGCGACCACGCTCGGCGAGACCGGCGGCGACACGGTGACCATGTCGTGGCTCGGCGAGACGACGAATCATGCGGTGCCCGGCGGCTATCTGATCGGCACCGCGATCTTCGGCGTTCTGCTGATCGTGCTGGTCTGGCTGCAGATCCGCGCGCGCAAGTTCAATGCGTGGCTGTATTGGGCGACGATCGTCGCTTCGACCACCTGCGGCACGACGCTCGCGGATTTCGCCGACCGGTCGCTCGGGATCGGCTATCCCGGCGGCTCGCTCGTCCTGCTCGCCTGCGTCCTTCTCTCCCTGTTCGCGTGGCACCGGACGCTCGGGAGCATCGACGTCAACCGGATCACCGCCCCGCGCGAGGAGACCTTCTACTGGATCACCATCACCTTCTCCCAGACCCTCGGCACCGCGCTCGGCGACTGGGCCGCCGACAGCGCGAGCGAAGGCGGCTGGGGCCTCGGCTATGGCGGCGGCGCGTTGCTGTTCGGCGCCGGCCTCGCGGTCCTCGCGATCCTCTATTTCACCACCCGGGCCAACCGCGTCGGCCTGTTCTGGGCGGCGTTCATCCTCACGCGGCCGCTCGGCGCGACCATCGGCGATTTCCTCGACAAGCCGGTCGCGAGCGGTGGGCTCGACTGGAGCCGCCCGCTTGCCTCGGCGGTGCTGGCGGCGGTGATCATCCTGTTGATCCTGATCCTTCCGCAGCGGCCGGGGCGCCATCCAGGGGAGGCGGACGCAGCGGCGTGAAGCATCGGATCGCCATTGGGCTCGGGCTCGCCGCGGCGGCATCCTGCGCGTGGGCAGGGCCGCCGTACCTGACCGACGATCCGGTGCCGACCGACACCGGCGGGTGGGAGATTTACGCCTTCACTGCCGGCGAGGGGCGCGGCTCGACGGTAGACGCCGACGCCGGGTTCGACCTCAACTATGGCGCCGTGAAGGACGTGCAGCTGACGGCGACCCTGCCGCTCAGCTTTTCGCACGATCCGCTCGACGGCTGGCGAAGCGGAACCGGCGATGCCGAGCTCGCGGTCAAGTACCGCTTCATCAATGACGAAAAGCACGGCTTTTCGGCCGCAGTCTTTCCGCGCGCGATCCTGCCGACGTCGAGCATCGAATCGGGCGAGAAGACCCGATTCCTGCTGCCGGTCTGGATCGGCAAGGACTTTGCCGGCGGCACGAGCGTGTTCGGCGGCGGCGGGTACGAGATCAATCCGGGCGCGGGCAACCGCAATTTCTGGCAGGCGGGAATTGCGGTGACGCAGGACCTCAGCAGTAAGTTATCGGTCGGTGCGGAAGTGTTCCGTCAGGGCGCCGATGCGGTCGGCGGCACCGCGGAGACGAGCGCCGGCCTTGGCTCGATCGTCAAGCTTTCGGACCATTACGCGCTGCTGTTCTCGGGCGGCCCGACCTGGGCCGACCGCCGGACAAGCTATCACTTCTACGGCGCGCTCGGGCTGTTCTTCTAAGGCGCGACGACGAGCACGCGGAAGGTGCCCGGGACCGCCTTGGGTCGCTCGCCGGCAGGCGCTGGGGCAAGCGTGGCGGCGGGCAGATAAGCGCGGCCGGTCGACGGGTCCACGGCAATGGTGCGGGCGCTGACCGCCGTCGGGACGGTCCCGACCACCGCCGGCTTCGCACCCAGGCGGATGAGCGTGAGATTGCCGTCGCGGCCGCCGGGGACGAGCGCAAGCTGGTGAACGGGGTCGAACGCCGCGCCGTCGGCGCCCTTGCCAATCGGCAGCTTCGCGATCTGCCGCCCATCGGGTTCCGAGACGATCGCGACCGCATTGCCGCCGCAGGCGGAGACGATCTCGTTCGCGCGTCCATCGATCGCGATGCCGGTCGGTCCGTCGCAGCCGTCCAGCGGGAAGCGCCGAACGAGCTTGCGCGCGCGGGTATCGATGACGGCGACCTCGTTCTTGTCCTCGATATTGACATAAAGATGCCCGTGCCCGTCGGCTTCGCCCATCTCGAGCGAGCCGCCGACCGCGACCGTGGCGAGTACTTTCGCGCTTCGCGGGTCAACGACCGTGATGTCGCCGCTGCCCGGGTTCATGACCCAGATCGTGCGGGTCGCGGGATCGTAGGCGGCGGCGTCGGGTTTGGTGCCGGTCGGGATCGTCGCGCGGACGGTTCCTGTGCGGCCGTCGAACAGAACAGCATCGTTGCTCTCGCCGTTGGTCGAAAGCACCTCGTGCGTGCCGGGGATGGCGAGCGCCGCATGAATGCGCTGGCCGGAAAGGAGCTTGTCGGTCGCCTTGCCGGTGCGGAGATCGAACGCCGTCACGCGATCGCCGTGCGCGACGTACAGGCGACGGTCCGCGGATGCGACGCTGAGAAGGTCCCAGCCGCCGTCGCCGGCATTCAGTTGAGCAACGACGCGATACTGCGGCACCGGCGCAGCGGCTCCGGCGGCAGACGCGAACAGAGCGGCAAGGAACAAGATGCGCGGCAAAGTCAGTCCTCCTGCAAACCGCCGGCAGGGTAACGGCTGATGTTGAGAGTGGCCAATTACTTCCTTGCAATCCGGTGAGCGCAGCTCAGCCGGGAATGAGGCGGTAGCCGACGCCGGGCTCATTGACGATCAGCCGCGGCCGGCCCGGTTCCCTTTCGAGCTTCTGGCGGATCGAGCGTATGGCGACGCGCAGATATTCGGTCTGCCCTTCCTGCGCCGGTCCCCAGGCGGTTCGAAGCAGATGCTCGTGGGTGAGCACCCGGCCTGGATGCTTCGCGAGCTCTGCAAGGACGGTATATTCCTTGGGCGTCAGGTGGACGTCCTTGTCGTTCTTGAAGACTGCACGCTGGAACAGGTCGATGGTCACGTGATCCGCCCTGATCGGCCGCTGGTCTGCCGCCGGCTCCAGCTCGAGCAGGTTCGAGAGATAGCGGTCGAGCCTCGCGGATTCGGATCCGATCGCCGACACCAGCGCCTTGTCGCTCGAGCCGCTGCGCCGCAGGTCGCGAGCGGCACCGGCGATCGCTTCGATCGGCGGCCTCAAGTCCTGCCCGATCGACGAGAGCAGCGCGGAGCGCAGCCGGTCCCGCTCGCGCAATGCTGCGAAGTTCCGCGCCTGATCGTCGAGGCGCGTCCGTTCGAGGGCGAGTGCCAGCTGGTCGAGGAGGTTTCCGACCAGCGGCAATTGCTCGTCGGAGACGGGCGGCATCCCGTCGTCGCGCGCGAGGCCGACCGCGGCGAGCACCGATTCCGCCGAGCCGACCGGATGGAAGACCCATTCTGCGGGCTGCATGCGGCTGGTTCCGCGGCCCGCCGGCATAGCGGATTCGATGCACAAGGCCGCAGCTGCGACATCGCTCGGCGTGAGCCGATTCCCGTCGGGGACGGCAGCGACGATCTGAGGTGAGGGAAGCCCACTGACCAGCAACGCGTTGCACTGCAGCAGGCGGCGCAGCTCCACGCATGCGCTGAGCGCAATCTCCTTCTCCCCGCTGCACGACAGCAGGCGGCCCGCGAATCCGGCAATCGTCGCGTTTCGCTCGCCGCGGGCGGCGGCAAGCCGCGCCTGGCTGCGCATCGCCGACGCAAGCCTGCTTGTGACGAGTGCGACGATAAGCAGGATCACGACCGTGACGACGTCGGCGACGCGGTTCATGCGAAAGGTGTGGACCGGCTCGGTGAAAAAGAAATTGTACGACAGAGCAGCGGCGATTCCCGCGACGAGGCCGGGCCCGATGCCCCACAGTGCCGCCGCCGCAAGTACGGCGGGGAGAAACAGCATGTCGACGGGCGCCGTTCCCCAGCGCGGAGCAATCCACAGCCCGACCAGAGTCGACGCGGCGACCAACGCCAGCGTCCCGGCATAGGATTGAAAAGCACCCGCTACTGCGCGGCGTGGATGCGGCTCGACGACGTCGATCGGAAGCACGTCAGTCATACCTCCCTAAGTGAGCGCGGATCGGGCGTGCGTCGAGAGGAGCCAGGCCGGAGTCACCCATTAATCCTATGCTGCGGCGCACAATACACATAGAATCTTTATGCCCCTGCGATCCACATCGCGAGCCGTGGACGACATTCCAGCACACAAGGTCGAGCCCGCAGCTGCGACACCGGCGCCTCACAGCCCCGAGGAACCGCTGCCAAAGCTGATGCTCGGAGCGATCGGCGTCGTCTATGGCGACATCGGCACGTCCCCGCTTTACGCGATGAAGGAAAGCTTCCTCGGACCGCACCCGCTTTCGGTCGACCGGCTGCACATTTTCGGCGTGCTGAGCCTGATCTTCTGGTCGCTGATGGTGGTGGTGACCGCTAAATATGTGTTCGTCGCGATGCGCGCGGACAACAAAGGCGAGGGCGGCTCGTTCGCATTGCTGTCGCTGATCGCGCGCAACCTCGGCGAGAAGAGGTGGACGAAGACGCTGGTGCTGATGGGCGTGCTGGCGACCTGCCTGTTCTACGGCGACGCGATGATCACGCCGGCCGTGACGATGCTACCCGCGATCGAGGGACTGGCGGTGGTCGAGCCGCAAGTGCAGCCGCTGATCATCCCGATCACGATCGCCATTCTCATCGGCCTGTTCGCCATCCAGCGCCGCGGGACCGGTACCGTCGGCGGCTGGTTCGGGCCGATCATCCTCGCCTATCTTGCGAGTCTCGCCGGGTTCGGGCTGATGCGAATCCTCGAGCGGCCGGAAATCATCGCGGCGCTGAGCCCGAGCTGGGCAATGCGGTTCTTTCTCGTCAACCCGAAGCTGAGCTTCCTTGCGCTCGGGTCGGTGTTCCTCGCCGTCACCGGCGCCGAAGCGCTTTATGCCGACATGGGCCACTTCGGACGCCGCGCGATCGGCCTTTCCTGGCTGACGCTCGTCTATCCATGCCTGATGCTCAACTATCTCGGACAGGGCGCGCTTCTGCTCGAACATCCCGCAGCGGTCGCCAATCCGTTCTATTTGATGGCGCCGGACTGGGGCCGCTTGCCGCTGGTCGCAATTGCGACCCTGGCATGCATCGTCGCCAGCCAGGCGGTGATTTCCGGCGCCTTCTCCGTCACCCACCAGGCAATCCAGCTCGGCTATCTCCCGCGCCTCAAGACCGAGCACACGAGCGAGAAGGCTGCCGGGCAAATCTACATCCTTGCGGTCAACTGGCTGCTGCTCGCGATGGTGATCCTGCTCATCCTCGGCTTCAGGCAATCGACGCGCCTCGCGTCGGCCTACGGCATCGCGGTCACGGGCACGATGCTGATTACGACGACGATGCTGGGCGTGCTCGTGTTCCAGGTGTGGCGGTGGAACCGGCTGCTGGCATTCGCAACGATCGGCCTGTTCTTCGTCGTCGACAGCATCTTCTTCGCGTCGAACATCACCAAGGTCGCGGACGGCGGCTGGTTCCCGCTGCTGGTCGCGGCGATCAGCTTCATCATACTGACCACCTGGGCGAAGGGGCGGGCGCTGATGCGCCAGCGGCTGCAGGAATCGGCGCTTCCGCTTTCGGTGTTCATCAAGTCCACGGCCTCGTCGGTGCACCGGGTGCGCGGAACCTCGGTGTTCCTGTCGACCTCCGCCGACGTCGTGCCCGCCGCGCTGCTCCACAATCTGAAGCACAACCAGGTGCTCCACGAGCGCGTGCTGATCCTGAATGTGAAGGTCGAGGACGTGCCGCATGTGCCGGCGCGGAGGCGGGTCGAAATCCACGACTCCGGCGACGGGTTCTACCGGGTCATTCTCCACTACGGCTTCATGCAGGAGGTCGACATCCCGGGTGACCTTGCCGGCATCAAGACCTGCGGCGAGCCGTTCAACATGATGCGCACGAGCTTCTTCCTGGGACGCCAGAAGCTGGTCGCTTCGAGCAAGAAGCCGGGCATGGCGGTGTGGCGCGAGAAGCTGTTCGCCTGGATGCTCAAGAATTCCGAAAGTGCGATGGAGTTCTTCAAGCTGCCGACCAACCGCGTGGTCGAGCTCGGCAGCCAGCTTCAGCTCTAGGGTCCAGACCCTAGCCGCCGAGAAGGTCCGCGGCGCGCATCGCGAGCTCGGTGCGGTTGTCGACCCCGAGCTTGTCGAAAATCGCGTGCAGATACACCTTCACCGTGCCTTCGGTGACGCCGAGCTGCGCCGCGATGTCCCGGTTGCGAAGACCGTGGCGCACGAGATCGATCAACTCGCGCTCGCGCGGAGTCAGCGACGGCGCGCGCGCCGCCCGCTCTTTCGCATGGCGGGTTCGGTCGGCGATCTCGGGATCGACCCAGGATTCGCCCCTCCGCACCTGCTCCATGCATTCGAGCAGCAGCGCCGGGTCCGAAGTCTTGAGCACCATGCCCTCGGGCGCGAGCCGGTCGGCGGTGAGGAGCTGGGTATCGTCCATGCCGGCCGTGAGGAGGATCACGGCGGGTGCACGGCGCGTGGAGCGCAGCTGGCGGAGCACGTCGAGGCCGCCCCCCTCGGGCATGTTGACGTCGAGCAGGAGCAGCTGAGGCTTGTACTGCTGCACCTGGTTCAATGCGTCTTCGCCACTTCGGGCGCGGCCGACCAGCTCATAATCGCTGCCGCGCAGAAGCACGTCGAGCGCGGCAGCAATCATCGGATGGTCGTCGGCCAAGAGAACGCGGATCATACTGGTGCCCCCGTCAGCGGCAGAGTGATGAGAATATAGGTGCTGCCCGGCTCCGAGCGCAGCGACAGCGAGCCGGCGGCGCGGTCGGCCCGCTCCTTCAGCGACCAGGGTTCGACCGGCGAGCCGCCGTTCGTCGGTGGAAACCCGGACCCATTGTCCAGAACTTCGAGCCGAAGCTCGTCATCGTCAACGCATACATCGACCTCGACCACGCTCGCACGGCCATGGCGGACGGCGTTCGCGACCGCCTCGCGGAGAAGCTGCTGCAGATCGAGCTGAAGGCGGATGGGGATGGTTGTGTTCCCGCCGCTTCTGAACACCCGGCAATCGATCGACCATTGCCGGCTGAGCCGAAGCGCGAGCGCTTTCAGCTCCTCGACCGCTTCGCTCGACTCGAGCTCGCGGTGGCGGCGCAGCGCGGACACCAGAGCGCGAATTTCCGCCTGTTCCTCGATGAGCAAGCGCTTGAGCTCCTTCAACTCATCCTCGACCTGACCGCCGGTGCGGGGGCCGCGCATGATCGCCTCCACGCGGAACGCAGCCCCGGCCAGGAACTGGAGCACGCTATCATGCACATCGCGGGCGAGCGAAAGGCGCGTTCGGGCCGCCGCCCCCTCTTCGATCGCGGCGAGCAACGCATCGTGATCGAGGGCCGCGCCCGCCGTCCGGCCGAGCTCGGTGCCGACTTCCAGGAAATCGACCGAAAGCCCGGGAATGTCCCACAGGACGAGCCAACCCTGGCGTGTCCCGGTGCGGACCTCGGCCACCAGCCCCTCGCGGGCGCCGATCTCCGCAAGAGCGGCGTCGTCGAGAAGGCTCGATGCCGACCCGAACCGGTACCAACCGTCCCTTCGGGTAGCGAGCGAACGGTCGCGGGAGAGGTCGAACATCACCGAAGGCAGCGGTTCACTCATGAGCTGACCGTCGGTGGCGACCGATTTCGTGCCGCCGCGACCCATCGCAATGCCACTGAAACGCGTCTCGTCGGCCGATCCTACCAGGAGCGCGCCGGAGCGCGCGCGCGCTGCTTCCATTGCGAGGCCGAGCGCCCGCGGCAACGGATCCCCGTCCCGCCCGAGGCGCCGGTCGAGCTCGTCGAGGCCGAAGAACAGACGCGTGAACTGCTGATGGGCGCCGAACCAGATGAGCACCGCCGAGAGGATGAGGAGGTGGCCGCTGCGGACAACGAACTGCTGGATTTCGAACGTGTGGCTGCCGGCGACGAGAAGTCCCGCGGTCAGGTAGAAGAGGATGAGCGCGGCCGCGGTCATCGCTGTTTCGCGCCAATCCCACCGGATCGCTGCAGAAAGGAGCGGGAGAATGAAAAACAGGAAGTAGGGGCTGGTGTAGGCGTTGCCGGAAAAGACGGCGATGGTGAACACGCCCATGTCGATCAGGTGAGCAGGCGCCGCGAGCCGCGCATCGAGCCACCAGTTGCGCCAGGTGAGCGCAGCGATGCCGAACGCATAGAGCACGTAAAGCAAGAGCAGGACGTAGGTCACGGCCGGCGCACCGGCGGACTGTCGGCCGTTGAGCGCAAGCGAGAGCAGGAACAGCAGAGCGAGCATCGCCCGGCCGAGCGCAATGACCCGTCCGCGCTGGTACCTGAACAGATTCTGCGGACGTGAGAAGTTCAGGGCACGCTCCCCCCTGAGCAATCGCCGGGGAAAGCTTAGACTGAACCGCGCCGCTGCGGAAGCCACGGCGGAAGAGGGGCTTAGCCGGCCATCTTCCGCGCTCCGAGCCCGAGCACCATCTGGTTGGCGCGCTCGTAGGCGAGCGGCTTGCCGAACAGATAGCCCTGGATCGTGTCGCAGCCGAGGTCCCGCATCCGCTCGAAATCTTCGGCAGTCTCGACGCCCTCCGCGGTGATCGACATGCGGAAGCTCTTCGCGAGCTGAACGATCGACTGGATGATGGCGACGTTTTCCGGACGCGACCCGGCTTCGCGGACGAAGCTGCCGTCGATCTTCAGCTTGTGGAACACGGCCTTGTTCAAATAGCCGATCGACGAATAGCCGGTTCCGAAATCGTCAAGTGCAATCCCGACGCCGAGCGCACGCAGGCGTTTGAGCACGTCGAGCGTCGACCCGTTGTCGCCGAGGAATACGCCCTCGGTCACCTCGAGCTCGATCCGGTTGCCCGCGAGCTTATAGCGGGCGAGCGCTTCGCTGACCGTATTCGGCAGGGCGGGCAGCACGATCTGCTTGGGGCTGATGTTGAGTGCGACGGTGATCGGCTCCGGCCAGGTCGCGGCCGCCCGGCAGGCTTCGTCAATCACCCACTCGCCGATCGCGGGCATGAGGCCCGATTCTTCAGCGACGGGAATGAAGACGTTGGGCGGGACGAACCCGCGCTTCGGGTGATTCCAGCGGATCAGCGCTTCGAAGCCGATGAGCTTCTGCGTCTTCGCGTTGATCAGCGGCTGGAACGCGAGGTGGAACTGCTTGGAGGCGATCGCGCTCCGCAAGTCCGCTTCGAGCCTGACGCGGTCCTCCTGCTCGGACTGGAGCTCGGACGAGAAATAGCGTGCGACGCCGCGGCCTGCGTCCTTCGCCTGGTAAAGCGCGAGGTCGGCCTTGAGGATGAGGTCGTCGACCGTGGCGCCGTCGATCGGACCGAAGGCGCAGCCGATCGACACGCCGATCCGGATCTCGGTCTGGTCGATCAGGTACGGCTCCTTGATCGCGGCGATGATCCGGTCGGCGAGTGTCTCGACCTTGCGCCGGCTCTGCGCGTCGGGGACGACGATCGCGAATTCGTCGCCGCCCATGCGGCCGACGTGGCCGTCCGCACCGACTTCATCGACGAGGCGCTTGGCGACCGCGCGAAGCACGGCGTCGCCCTTGGGGTGGCCGAAGGTGTCGTTGACCGGCTTGAACCCGTCGAGATCGAGAAACATGATCGCGCAAGGCACATTGCCGGTCGTCGCTGCCCGAAGCGCTTCGCCCAGCAGCTGCCGCACCCGGCCGCGGTTGGGCAGGCCCGACAACACGTCCACGTTGGCGAGATGAGTCAATCGCTCCTGCGTCTGGCGAATCTCCGTGACGTCCGAACCGACGCCACGGAAGCCTTCGAACCGGCCGGCCGTGTCGACGATCGGGTCGCCGGCGATCGAGATCCATCGCGCACCGCGAGGCGTGCTGAGTTCCATCTCGAGCGAGTTGAACGGCTTCTTCTCGAGCAGCACCCGGCCGAGCTCGGCATGACCACCGAGCAGCGCCGGAAGCGAGTGACCGAGCAGCTGCCCCGCGGGCTTGCCGAGAAGCGCGCTCATGCGCGAGCTGATGTAGCTCACGCGGTTCTCGCCATCGACCTGCCACAGCCAGCCGACGCCGCGCTGCTCATACTCCTGGAGGAGGAGGCTGGCGCTCTCGCTCTGGCTTCCGACGTCCGCGTTGGTCTTCAACTGGTGGAACGCCCAGCGCGCCACTGTAAGGACGCCGAAAATCGATACGCCAAGCGTGAAGACGATCGACAGCATGTGCTGGAACGGAACCGTGTGACGCCCGAGCAGCAGCGCACCGGCGACGCCGCCGGTGAAGGCGATCATCCACGCATTGGCGCAGGGAGGGATGACGACGAGCCCGAGCGCGCCGATGCCGAGACCCGCCATGATCGAGGCGGCGATCACCTGCGTTCCGGGATCGAGCGTCGGGAACAGGTAGAGCGGCAAGCTGAGCCAGACGATCGCGCGGGAGGCGACCTCGCCGACCATGGTCCACATCGGCACGCGCCGGCCGGACCGCCCGACGCAGGTGACCGCCTGCGTGCGTGCGAGCTGCATCGCACCGAGGTTCACGGCGCCGACGGCGGCGAGCCAGGGAACGACCCAGGCGGGGGACACAGACCCCCACAGGCCGCCGGCCATGATCAGCGCAGCAACGATGTTGGCAGCGGCAAAGAAGGGCGCAAGGTGCGCGCGCGAAATCAGCTGCACGTCCCTTAGCGGCGAACTTTCGGAATCCGCTTCGCTCGTAGCGAGACCCGCCGATTCCCCACCGGGAAGTCGAGCTGAAATCAAGCGCTTGTATCGATCAGGAGCTTCGTACATCCGCCCGCCGTTCCACGTCCAGGCGCCGGATTAGCCAAAGAGAGTTGAAGCACCGTTAAGCTCGACGAGGATTTCCGGGCGCCGCGGCGGAGTTTCGGCTCAGGCAGCTTTGAGCTTGACCAAGGGCAGTCCTTCGGTTTCGAGCGTCGCCAGATCGAGCCTCTGCGAAGCTCCGTCGATGTCGATCCCCACGACCGCTCCTTCGGAGCCTAGATCGACGTTCACGCCGTCCGCAATCTCTCTCGTCTCTACCCCTGCGGCAGGACTGAGTTCGATGTAGAGACTGTCAGTCTCGGCATAATAGTGCAGCTTCATGCCACATCCTCGATGAAGTCGCGGTCCAGAAAGGCGTTGTGCAATGTTTCGCCGTCCTCGAGCAGGACAACCCGCAAGATGCGCGCTTTCTCCTCGCCTGTCACCCTGAGCCTCCAAGGGGCGCCGACGCAACTCGCATTGCCGGGGAAGCGCCTCTATATGCGGGGGGATGGCGACCGATAGCGCGACCCTCGAGCGGCGGGTGACGGCCCCGAGGCGCGTATCCGACAGTCCGAAGATTCAGTCTCCGGCGGACCCGATCGCCCGCGGCATCGGGCTCGATCGGCCCTTCTTCGACGACAAGAACCGCGCTTTCTGGATCCTCCAGTCCATCGGCTGGACGGGCTATTTCTTCCTCAGGAGCCTGTCCGGCTTCGCCAACAGCATGGGCTGGATGCTGCTGGTGCACACGTTGCTGCTGACTGCCACCGGCTATTCGCTGACTCTGCTGATGGCATCGCTGTTCCGGCGGCTGATCAGGATGAAGCCGCTGTGGACCTTAGTCCTGTCGCTGGCGGCGGTCATCATCGCGTCGGGGGTGTTCTCCGCGATCGAGACCTGGAGCTATGCGACGTTCCTGAAGCCCGGCGCGCGGCCGGTCGGAGTGGAATATTTCGGAGCGATCCTGCTCGATTTCGCGCTGCTCACCGCGTGGACCGCGCTCTACTACGCGATCAATTACTTCCTCGTCCTCGAGGACCAGATCCGTGCGCACGAGAAGCTGGAGAGCCAGGCTTCCTCGGCGCAGCTGGCAATGCTTCGCTACCAGCTTAACCCGCATTTCCTGTTCAACACGCTGAATTCGATCTCGACTCTCGTGCTGCTCAAGCACACGGAACGCGCGAACGCGATGCTCGCGCGGCTATCGTCCTTCCTTCGCTACACCTTGGCGAACGAGCCCACTGCCAAGGTCACGCTGGCGCAGGAGGTCGAAACGCTGAAGCTGTACCTGGAGATCGAAAAGATGCGGTTTGAGGACCGATTGCGGCCGCACTTCAAGATCGACCCAGACACGATCGGTGCACGCCTGCCTTCTCTCCTGCTCCAGCCGCTGATCGAGAATGCGATCAAATATGCGGTGACGCCGGCGGAGAACGGCGCGGATATCTGGATCACCGCGACCCATGAAGGACACGCGGTCCGGATCGAGGTCGCCGACAACGGGAACGGCGAGGGGGGAGAGATTGCGGCGAGCCCGTCGACCGGGGTCGGCCTGGCGAACATTCGGGACAGACTGTCGCAGGCCTATGGCGCGGCGCACCGCTTCCAGACGAAACAGAACGAGCAGGGGGGGTTCAGCGTTGTCGTCGAAATCCCCTACGAAACCGGAGAGAGTGCCTGATGACAATCCGGACCATTTTGGTCGATGACGAACCGCTGGCAACGCAGGGCCTGCAGCTGAGGCTTCAGGCATTCGACGACGTCGAGATCGTCGCCACCGCCGCCAACGGACGCGAAGCGATCCGCCAGATCAAGACGCACAAGCCGGACCTCGTCTTTCTCGACATCCAGATGCCCGGCTTCGACGGCTTTTCGGTCATCCAGGGGCTGATGGATGTCGAGCTCCCATTGTTCGTGTTCGTGACCGCGTACGGCGACCATGCACTCCGCGCATTCGACGCGCAGGCGGTCGATTATCTGATGAAACCGGTCGACGAGGACCGGCTCGCCGCGACCATGGACCGCGTTCGTCAGCGGCTGCAGGAAAAAAGGAGCGCGGAAGAAGCCGGCCGCCTCAAGGAGGCGCTTGCCGAGCACGCGCCCGAAGCGGCCGAGGAGCTGGCGGAATCGGCCAACGACACGCCCGCCTCGAACCGCTACGAGAAGATGATCAACATCAAGGACCAGGGGCAGATTTTCCGCGTGGACGTCGACACGATCGAGCGGATCGACGCCGCCGGCGATTACATGTGCATCCAGACCGGCGACAACACGTTGATCCTCCGCGAAACGATGAAGGACCTGGAAAAGCGGCTCGACCCGCGGCGCTTCCAGCGCGTGCACCGCTCGACCATCGTCAACCTCGATCTGGTCCGGCAGGTCAAGCCGCACACCAACGGAGAATGCTTTCTCGTGCTCGGTTCCGGAGCGCAGGTGAAAGTCTCGCGTTCATACCGCGATGTCGTCGCGCGATTCGTCCACTAAGACCCCTCACCGGAGCGCGAACGCCGGTTTGAAAGGGCGGCGCATCCTCGTCATCGAGGATTCGCCCGTCGTCGGGCCGTTCACGGTCGACGTGCTGGCGGATCTCGGCTGCGAGGTGGTCGGCCCAGCGCCCAACATGGCCGCGGCGCGCGAGCTTATCGAAGACAGCGACTTCGACGCGGCGCTGGTCGACGTGCATATCCGCGGCGAACGCGCGTTCCCGCTGTGCGAGCTGCTCTGCGCCAAGAACATCCCGTTCGTTCTCACGAGCGGTTATGCCGACTGGCAAATGCCGGACAAGTGGAACGAGCGGCCCCGCCTCAACAAGCCCTATACCGTCGAGCAGATCGAGGCAGCTTTGGGGCCGCTGTTCGACTGATCACATCATGTTGTTCGTCGTCGAATTGTTCGTCGTCGCCGGCGTTCCCATGGTCTGCGGGCCGCCGGTGACTGCACCACCCGAAGCGATCTGTTGCTGGACCGCCTGCGTCAGCTGCGGGGTGACGGTCGACGCCGTGCAGCCAGCCTGACCGCTGGCAATCGACGCTGCAAGCGCGCTCACCGAAACGCCGCAGACGCTCGCGGCGACATCGATCGGCACCTGCGCATTCACCGGAATGTTGTCGCGGTTGACCTTCAGCGACACCGACAGGTTGTTGAGCACGTTCTGAAGATTGACGTTGACGAGCGTCGGGATGCTCGTGCCTCCCCCGGTGCTGCCGCCGCCGGTCGTGGTCGGCGTCCCTGCGGTCACTTCGCCGGCCGCGCTCGGAGCTGGCGGCTGGGTCGTCTTGCATGCGACGAGGCCAAGCGCGGCAATGGCTGCGGTCGCCCAGATGGCGGAGCGTCGGATCATCTGTTCCTCCTGTTCGAAGCTTAGGATTGCGGGGTGGTCTGCGGTTGCGGCGCCGGCTGCGGAGTTGTCGTCGTGGTCTGCGGCGTCGTCGTGGCGGCCGGTGTGGTGGTCGTTGTGGGGGTGGTCGTCGTGGACGACGTCGGCGTGGTCGTCTGGCTGCCGCCCCCGACGGAGCCGTTAGCCGCGAGCTGCTCCTGAATGTATTGCTTGAGCTCCGGCGAGATGCTGTTCGCCGTGCACCCGCTGCTCTTACCGCCGCCGGCGCCGATCGAGAGCACATTGATCGAGACGCCGCAGACATTGGCAGCGATCGAGATCGGGATCTGCGCGTTGATCGGAATGTTCGCCTTGTCGATCTTGAGGTCGAGCGCGAGGTTGTTGAGCACGTTCGAGAGATTGACGTTCACCAGCGAAGGAACGCTCGAGACCCCGGACGCGACCGCGGAACCGGCGCTCTTTACGCCCTCGGCGGCGGACGAAACGGTCTTGCAAGCGGCGAGTGGAAGCAGCGCGATCAGCACGGCTGAGGCAATGACTTTACGCATGGCACGGTCCCTCTGTTTCGCCGGCCTAACGCGTCGAAACAGCGGATTGTTTCAGCTGCGCCGCGACTGCTTGCAGCCGCCGAGGTGCCGCCGTAGGGGCGGTGGGACAATGGCGAGCAGGTTCGAAATATTTGCCGCGCTCCACGTGCCCGGCGATCCAATCATCCTCTACAACATCTGGGATGCCGGAAGTGCGCAGGCAGTGGTTGCCGCAGGCGCGAACGCGCTGGCGACCGGCAGCCATCCGGTGGCCGACGCGAACGGCTGGCCCGACGGGCAGCAGGTGCCGATCGATTTCGCGCTGGCCAATGCACGGCGCATCGTAGAAGCGGTCGCGCTGCCGGTCACGGTCGATTTCGAAGGCGCTTACTCGGCCGATCCGGAAGAAGGCGCCGCGAACGTTCTCCGCCTCAAGGAGACCGGGGCCGTCGGGTGCAATTTCGAGGACCAGATCGTCGGTGGAGAGGGACTTCACGCGCTCGACTTGCAGGTGAAGCGCATCGCTGCCATCCGCCGCGCAGTCGGGCCGGACTTCTACATCAACGCACGCACCGATTTGTTCCTCAAGACGCAGACCTACGACGAGGCGCTGGTCGACCAAGCGGTGGAGCGTGGCAAGGCGTTCGCGAATGCCGGCGCAAGCGGCTTCTTCGTGCCGCGGCTTTCGGACCCGAAGCAGATCGAGCGCGTCGTGCGCGAGGTCCCGCTGCCGCTGAACGTCATCGCCTTCCCCGGCGCTCCCGACAAGAAGGCGTGGGCCGAAGCCGGTGTCGCGCGGATCAGCCACGGTCCCTTCCCGCACCGCGCATTGATGGCGAAGCTGACCGAAATGGCGCGCGAGGCGATCGGCTAGGGTCCAGACCCTAAGCCGGCTTGCGCCGCCACCAGCGCGTGCGCGGCCCCGATTTCAGCACCGTCTTGCGGAACAGCTTCGCGCCCATTCGGAGAATGAGGGCGACCCACAGCGCCTGCCAGCAAATCGCGACGAGGTGCGGCCACCATTCGGGCTCCTGTGCGGCGCGGGCGAGCATGGTCATCGGCGAGGACAGGGGAAAGATTGCGGCGGCGAGCGCGGTTGGCGAATTGGGCGCTCCGATCGCGGTCGAGGCAAAGCCGAAGAACAGCACCTGCGCGAAGGTGACCGGCATCGACATCGTCTGCACCTCGCGCGCGGTCGAGGCCTGCGCGCCGATGGTCAGGAATGCAGCGCCCAGGAGCATGTAGTTCATTCCGAAATAAACGATCGCGAGCCCGAGGAAGCCGGTCCAGCCGACTGCCGGCGGCGGCAGCGTCTGCACCCCGCCGTGCTTGACGAACTGAATGATCAGCGCGCCCGTGCAGATCCAGACGACGATGCCGAGCACCGACGCCGCGAGCATCGCGAACAGCTTGCCGACGAACATGGCATCGATCGGCACTGCCGCGGCGATCACCTCGATGATCTTGTTCGATTTTTCCTCGATCAGCTGCGACAGCACCATGCCGGAGAGCAGGATGGTAAGGAAGAACAGCAGCATCTGTCCGTAGAGCGCCGTCGCCTGCCGGTCCTTCGCGAGCGACGCCGGCGCGGTCGGCGCGCTGGTGACGTGGATCAACGACGGTTCGGGCTCCTGCGGCGCGCGCGCATTGGCGACGATCAGGCGAAGCTGCCCGAGTGTCGTCGGGTCGCCGGCGACCGATCCTGTCAGCTTGGGCTGATCGAGGCCGCCGCTCAGCACGGCGCGGATCGGCGGGTCGCGGCTCGCGAGCAGCTTCTGCTGCTGCGCGACCAGATCGCCGGACGGCGTGTAATGGACGAGCTTGACGACCGCTGCATCGGTCAACGCCTGGGCTAGCTGCTGCCGCGCGTCGGACAGCCGGTCGAAGTCGCTGTCGCTCGACACCACCGCGACGATGGGGCGCTCGGTCTGGGTCGCGACGCGCGCGCCGATCCCGCCGAACACACCGCCGAGAAGCAGCGGGAACAACGGTCCGAGCAGGAAGAAGATGAACGCCTTCGACAGGACCGTCGCGCCGAAGTCGCGCCGGGCAATGACGAACGCGGAGCGGGCGAAGCGCATCATTGCACCTTCTCCTGCCCCATTTCGGCAGCGGCCTTGTTCCCCGCGATCGCGACGAACGCATCGTGAAGCCCCGGCCGCTCGATCGCGAGCGTGTCGATCCCCGCATTGCCGTCGATCAGTGCCTTGAGCAGCGGCTCGGGGCCGCCTTCGGGAAGCTCGAACACCCATTCATCGCCTTCGCGGCGCGCGGTTGCCGGAATGGCCGAGCGCCACGGACCGTCGGTTGCCCGCGTGCGCAGCCGGACGATCGGGCGGAGCCGCGCGCGCGCCTCGTCGACCCGGCCGTCGAAGGCGACCCTGCCCTTGGCGACGATCGCCACCCGCTCGCACAGCCGCTCGGCATGGGCGATCACGTGCGTCGAAAAAATGACGGTCGCGCCGGCGCGCGTCTCCCGCCTGATCAGCTCCTCGAGCCGTCCCTGGTTGATCGCATCGAGTCCCGCGAACGGCTCGTCGAGCACGATCAGCCGCGGACGGTGGACGATGGTGCCGAGCAGCTGCACCGTCTGCGCCATGCCTTTCGAGAGCGAGCGGATCGGCTTCTTCGCCCAGTCGCTGAGGCCATGCTCTTCGAGCAGCGCGGCGGCGCGACGGCGTCCCTCGGCGAGCGGCAGCCCGCGGAGCGCGCCCATGAATGCGATCGCTTCGCGTGCATGCATCGCCGGGTAGAGCCCGCGCTCCTCGGGCAGGTAGCCGACCTCCGGGGCGGCATCGAGCGGGCGTTCACGGCCGAGCACGCAACGGCTGCCGCTCGACGGGTCGATGATCCCGATCAGCATCCTGAGCGTCGTCGTCTTGCCGGCTCCATTGGGGCCGAGCAGGCCGTAGATTGAACCGGTCGGAACGTTGAGGCTGACACCGTCGACCGCACGCGTTTCGCCGAAATCCTTGACAAGATCGACGGCTTCGACCGCGATCGCACCGGAGGCTGCGGAGTGCGAAACCTGCTGGAGCACTGAAATCCCTACGAAAATCGCCGCCGCCGATGTAGAGGCACGCTGTGCATAGGGGGCAAAGCCTTGAGGAAGCAATAAGGGCCAAGGCGGCCGAGCTTGGCTTTTCCGCCTGCGGCTTCGCACGCGCCGATGCCGCGGACGCGGCAGGACTGGACCTGCGCCAATGGCTCGAGGCCGGGCACCACGGGACGATGGGCTGGATGGAGGAGCGCGCGCACCACCGCGTCTCGCCGTTCGCGCTGTGGCCCGACGCGAAGTCTGCGATCGCGCTCGGCATGAGCTATGCGCCCGCATCCAACCCACTGAAGCTCGCCGGCCATCCGGAGCTCGGACGCATCTCGGTCTATGCACAGGGCGGCGATTACCACAAGACCGTCAAGAAGGCGCTGAAAGCACTCGGCCGCTGGCTGGCGGAGCAGTCCGGGTGCGCGCTCAAGGTGTTCGTCGACACCGCGCCGGTGATGGAAAAGCCGCTCGCTCAGGCGGCCGGCATCGGCTGGCAAGGCAAGCACACCAATCTCGTCAGCCGGGAGCACGGCAGCTGGATGTTCCTCGGCGTCATTCTGACCGGCATCGAGCTGGAGCCGGACGCGCCCGCGGACCACGGCGAGCATTGCGGAACCTGCTCGCGCTGCCTCGACGCGTGCCCGACGAAGGCATTCATCGGCCCGCACCGGATCGATGCCCGGCGCTGCATCTCCTACCTCACGATCGAGCACGAGGGGCCGATCCCGAATGAGCTGCGGAGCGCGATGGGCAACCGCATCTACGGCTGCGACGATTGCCTCGCCGTCTGCCCGTGGAACCGCTTTGCCGATGCGGCGGCGGCGAACCGCGCCTTTCTCCCACGCGCCGAGCTTGCGGCGCCGCGGCTCGCCGACCTGCTCGCGCTCGACGATGCCTCGTTTCGCGAGATGTTCGCCGGATCGCCGATCAAGCGCATCGGCGTGAAGCGGATGATCCGCAACTGCCTGATCGCCGCCGGCAACAGCGGCGACATTGCGCTAATCCCCGGGATCGAGCGGCATCTCGGCGACCCCGATCCGGTGATCGCCGAAGCCGCCGAATGGGCGCTTGCTCAGCTCGGATATTCGAGCGCGGAGATGCAGGTCGCCTGATCCGTATCGGCCCCCGTCGGCAGCCGCGTGTCGACGTGGGTCACCACCATCGCCCCGTTCTGGCCCGGGTAGAGGTAGGCGTCGAGCACGCAATAATTGCCGCGGAACTGGAGCTTGAGGCTGGTCCCCTCCTGAATCTGAAGTGCGGGACGGCCGAAGTGGGCGGTGAGGTCGCGCGGGGTCATGCCGGTGAGGCGTGTCGCCTCGCGTCGCGGCGGTTGCGGCTGCGCCGGCTGTTCGGCGGTGGGAGGCGCCTGCTGCGGACGGGTCGCGCAGGCTGCGAGGAGCAGGGTCGAAGCGAGGATCAGGCGGCGCATGTGCGGACGATGCCCGCGCCGCCCCGCCGAGGCAAGGTTGCCCGTCGCCCAATGCACCGCTAGGCGCGCGGCTCCCCCTGATTTTCCGGAGTGCTCATGACCGACCGCTGCCTCGACGTGCTCGCCATCGGCAATGCGATCGTCGACGTGATCGCCGACGCCGGCGACGATTTCCTCGCTCGCGAGGGCATGCACAAGGGCGCGATGCGGCTGATCGACGAGGCGGAAGCGACGCGCCTCTACGAGGCGATGGGTCCCGGCCGCGAGCTCAGCGGCGGCTCGGCCGGAAACACCGTCGCGGGCGTCGCCTCGCTCGGTCTCCGCGCCGGCTTCATCGGCCAGCTCGCCGACGACCAGCTCGGCGAAATCTATGCGCACGACATTCGCAGCCTCGGGATCGCGTTCACGACCCCGATGCGCAGCGACGTCGGCGCGAGCGCGCGCTGCCTGGTGCTGGTCACGCCAGACGCGCAGCGGACCATGAACACCTTCCTCGGCGCCGCGCAAAGGCTCGGGCCCGATGCGGTCGACCCAGCGGAAGTCGCCGATGCGCAGATCCTCTATCTCGAAGGCTATTTGTGGGACCCCGACGAGCCTCGACGGGCGATGATCAAGGCGATCGAGGCTGCGCACGCGGCAGGAACGAAGGTCGCCTTCACCTTGTCGGACAGCTTCGTCGTGGACCGCCACCGCACCGACCTGTGGCAGCTGTTCCGCGAGCGCCGGGTCGACATATTGTTCGCCAACGAGGCGGAGATCATGAGCCTCGCCGAACATGACAGCGCCGAGGATGCGGCACTTGCCGTCGCTGCGGAAGTCCCGACCGTCGTCGTTACCTGCGGCGAACAAGGTGCGTTCGCGCTGTCGAACGGCCATCGCTACGCCGCTGCCGCGGAGCCGATCCGCGCGCTCGTCGATACGACGGGCGCCGGCGACCTGTTCGCTGCGGGCTACCTCGCGGGCGAAGCGCGTGGGCTCGGACCCGAACGCTCGCTACGGCTCGGGGCCATCGCCGCAGCGGAAGTGATCCAGCACTACGGCGCGCGCCCCGAGGCGGACCTCAGGACGTTTGCCGGCGACTTGCTCGGCTGAACGCCAGCCTCAGTCGCGCTCGCCAATATCCGCCGGCGGCGCGGGCGCATTGGGCATCGGCGCCACGCCGATCGACCGGGGCGCGTCGGGCGAGACCTCCGGTACCTCGACGATCCCGCGCGCGACGTTGCTGTGGCGGTAGCCGTAGAGGAAGTAGATGATGAGGCCGAGCACCGTCCAGCTGACGAACAGCAGCTTCGATTCGATGTTCAAATTGACGAACAGCAGCACGCAGCCGGCGATCGACAGCGGCGCGACGACGAACAGTGCGGGGGTGCGGAAAGGCCGCGGTCGGCTCGGGTCCTTCTTGCGCAATATCATCACGCCAAGCGACACCGCCGCAAAGGCGAACAATGTTCCCGCGTTCGAATAATCAGCGAGCGTGCCAACCGGAAGGAACGCCGCCGCAATCGCCACGAAGATGCCGGTGACGATGGTCACGATGTAGGGTGTCCTGAAGCGGTCGTGGACCGTCGACAGCCGCTCCGGAAGCAGGCCGTCGCGTGCCATCACGAAGAAGATCCGGGTCTGGCCGTACATCATCAGCAGCACGACCGAAGGAAGCGCGATGGCCGCGGCGAGACCGACCAGATTGCCGAAGATGGGACTCGAAACCTGGCGCAGGATGAAGGCGAGTGCTTCCTTCGAGCAGACGGTCGGCGCATTCGCGGCGTGGCAGGCGGCCGAGGCATAGAGCTCGGGCGAGCCCTCCTTGAACGCAAGGCCGGTCGCCGGGTTGATGAGCGGCTCCGCGCCGTACGAGCCGACCACACCCGCGGACACGAGCAGGTAGAAAACGGTGCAGATGAGAAGGCTGCCGATCAGACCGATCGGCACGTTTCGCTGCGGGTTCTTGGTTTCTTCAGCCGCGGTCGAGACTGCATCGAACCCGACATAGGCAAAGAAGATCGATGCCGCAGCGCCGAGGATTCCTGTGCCCGACGAGCTCAGCGGGTTGCCCCACCCACGCGGCGCGAACGGATGGAAGTTCGCCATGTGACCGGTGACCATCGGCAAGGTGATGACGAGGAACAGCGTCAGCGCCGCGATCTTGATGACCACCAGGACCGCATTGAAGGTGGCGCTTTCCTTGGTCCCGATGACGAGCAGGGTCGTCACAAGCGCGACGACGAGGACTGCGGGCAGGTTGAATATGCCGCCGACTTCGCCGCCCTGGAGAAAGCCCCACTGGATCGGGGGACCCACGGCCAGCGCATGCGGTATGTGGACGCCGATGGAGTTGAGCAGCCCGGTGATGAATCCGGACCATCCGACCGCGACCGCGCTGGCGCCCAGCGCATATTCGAGGATCAGCGCCCAGCCGACCAGCCACGCGACGATCTCGCCCATGACAGCATAGGAATAGGTGTAGGCCGAGCCGGCGACCGGCACCATCGAGGCAAGTTCGGAATAGCAGAGAGCGGCAACCGCGCAGACTGCGCCCGCGACCATGAAGCTGACCATCATGCCGGGACCGGCCTTCTGCGCGGCCGTTGCCGTCAGCACGAAAATGCCGGTGCCGATCACCGCGCCGATTCCGAGCAAGGTCAGCTGGAAAGCGCCAAGCGAGCGCTTGAGCGCCTTCTTTTCGGCCGTCGCGAGGATTTCGTCGAGCGGCTTGATCCGGCCGCGGCCCGGGGCGCGCGGTGCTATGGTCGCCATTTCCATTCCCCTCAGAAGGACATTTGCGCGCGACCCTAACGGCTGATGCCCCGAGGGCAATCCTCTTTCGATAGGCGGCGGCTATCGCGCGAGCATCGGTCCGAGCGGCCGGCCGGCGAAGATGTGCGCATGCAAGTGCGGCACTTCCTGGCCCGAGTTCATGCCGACATTGGCGAGCACGCGATACCCTTCCCCGATCAGCCCCGCCTGCCGGGCGATGCGTCCGACGGCGCGGACGAACGCCGCGATCTCCTCGTCGGAGGCCTTTGCGGAAAAATCGTCCCACGAGACGTAGGGTCCCTTGGGGATCACCAGGATATGCGTGGGCGCGAGCGGGTTGATGTCGTGAAAGGCGAGCACATGCTCGTCTTCATAGACCTTGTTCGACGGGATCTCGCCGCGAAGGATTTTCGCGAAGATGTTGCTGTCGTCGTACGGCTGCGTTGCGTCGATCGGCATGTCTGACTCCGCTTGACCGGCTTTCTGTGCCCGCTACCACGAAGCGATGAGCGACGAGACTCCCGAAAGCCTGATCCCGTACGACGAAATCGTCCAGGACGCGCTTCGGGCCGTGGTCGGACGGGTTCTTCGCGAAGTCGAGGAATCGGGCGGTCTTCCCGGCGAGCACCATTTCTACATCACCTTCAAGACCCGGCTTCCCGGCGTCTCGATCCCCAAGCACCTGCTCGAGCGCTTCCCCGACGAGATGACGATCGTCATCCAGCACCGCTTCTGGGACCTCAAGGTGGAGGAAGATTCGTTCACCGTCGGTCTGTCGTTCGGCGGCGTGCCGTCGACGCTTCATGTGCCGTTCGCGGCGGTCACCCAGTTCCATGACCCGGCGGTCGAGTTCGCCCTGACGTTCCACGCCGACTCCGCCGAAGCGCCCGCCGAGGAGCATGAGCAGGCGGAGAACGACGCGCCGGGGGACGACGCGGGCGAAGAGCCACGCGAGGACGGCTCGAACGTCGTCAGCGTCGACTTCACGCGGAAGAAGTGACGCGGCACCCCGGGCTTGACCCGGGGCCTGCCCTTTCTACTGCCGCTGACGAAGAAAACGCAGGTCCCGGCTCAGGGCCGGGATGACGAATTGAGGTCCTTCATGCCCAATGACACCCGCACCGAAAGCGACAGCTTCGGGCCGATTGCAGTCCCTGCCGACGCCTACTGGGGGGCGCAGACCGAGCGCTCCGTGGAGAACTTCCCGTTCGGCCCGCGCGAGCAGATGCCGGTCGAGATCGTCCATGCACTCGGCATCGTCAAGCAGGCGGCGGCGCGGGTGAACGCCCGCATCGGCGGCCTCGACCCGAAGCTCGCCGAGGTGATCCAGCAGGCTGCCGGCGAAGTTGCGCGCGGGGACCTCGACAGCCAGTTTCCGCTGGTCATCTGGCAGACCGGGTCGGGCACGCAGTCGAACATGAACGCCAACGAAGTGATCGCCGGCCGCGCCAACGAGATCCTCACCGGCAAGCGCGGCGGCAAGGCACCGGTCCATCCCAACGACCAGGTCAACAAGAGCCAGTCGTCGAACGACAGCTTCCCGACGGCGATGCACATCGCTGCCGCGCTCGCGGTCCACCACCGGCTCCTGCCGGCGCTGAGGACGATGCACGCCGAGCTCGCCAAAAAGGCCAAGGACTGGGACGAGATCGTGAAGATCGGGCGCACCCACCTCCAGGATGCGACGCCGCTGACGCTCGGCCAGGAGTTTTCAGGCTACGCCGCGCAGCTGCAGGACTGCATCGAGCGGGTCGAAGGCACGCTTCCGCGGCTGATGCGCCTCGCCCAGGGCGGGACCGCCGTCGGGACCGGACTCAATACGCCGAAGGGCTTCGGCGAGGAGTTCGCGAAGGAAGTGTCGAACCTGACTCGGCTGCCGTTCGCCTCGGCGGCGAACAAGTTCGCCGAGCTCGCCGCGCACGACACGCTCGTCGAGCTTTCGGGCGTGCTCAACACGATCGCGGTGGCGGTGACCAAGATTGCCAACGACATCCGCCTCCTGGGCTCGGGACCGCGCACGGGCTTCGGCGAGCTGAAGCTGCCAGAGAACGAGCCGGGAAGCTCGATCATGCCCGGCAAGGTCAACCCGACCCAGGCCGAGATGCTGACGATGGTCGCAGCGCAGGTGATGGGAAACCACGTGGCGGTGACCATCGGGGGGCTCCAGGGCCATCTCGAACTCAACGTATTCAAGCCGCTGATCGGGGCAAACGTGATCCGCTCGATCAACCTGCTGTCGACGGGCATGGAAAGCTTCACCCAGCGGATGCTCGCGGGGGCGGAGCCGAACGTCGAGCGGATCATCGACCTGATGAACCGCTCGCTGATGCTCGTCACCGCGCTCGCGCCGGAGATCGGCTATGACAATGCTGCAGCCATCGCCAAGCACGCGCACAAGACCGGCCAGACGCTCAAGGAAGCGGGGCTGGAGCTCGGCCTCGTCGACGAGGAGACCTTTGACCGGGTAGTGAAACCGGAGACGATGGTCGGGCGCTAGAGCGCGAGGTTCAGCCGCACGCCGAGATTGTCGATTCCGGGGTTCTGGCGGGCGAACAGCTGCGCGTGGCTCATGTGGACCCAGCTCGCCTCGATGCTGAGTCGGGAATTGACCTGTGTGCCGATGGCAAGCTCCGGTTCGAACAGGACCCGGCTGCCGAAGTCGATCTCGTCGTTCGTGGGATCCTGAAACTTCTCTGCCGATCCTGTGTGGATCGCGATCCCGAGCCCGGGGCGGATGTAGATCGCACGGCCGAACTTCGCGGACAGGCCGACGGCCGCATAGCTCGTCTTCCCCGCGCTATTCAGCGCGCCGAAAACGTAGGGCTGCAAGGGCGTGTGCGCGATGCTGCCGCCGCGATAGCCGAGCTCGACGTCCATGCCGTTTTCGATGCCGCTCTTGTCGGTCGGCAGCTTGACGTCATGGACGTAAAGGCCGCCGAACAGTTCGCCGGCGTTCGCCGGCGCGCTCGCGAGCAGGAGCAGGACTGGACACAACAGGGCTGCGGACTTCACCGGCGATACTCCTACATGGTCGGGCGGTAGAATGCTTCGGACCCCGAATCGTGCCGTTCACCTACCGGCTTGCCACGCGGCAATGTGCGGGTTCGGCGCAAGCAGGTTCCAGACGTTCAGAGTCAGATTGTCGCGGATCGTGAACAGCGGGATCAGCTCGAGCGCGATCAGGAGCAGCACCGAAGCCCATGCCGGCAGCTTGCGGGCAGCGAGGAATCCGACCGTCATCATCAGCATGTCCGAAACCGAGTTGACGATGCTGTCACCGCTGTAGCCGAGTGCTGCGGTCGTTTGGCGATAGCGATCGATCACCAATGGAGTGTTCTCGACCACTTCCCACGCCGCTTCGACGATCAGGGCGGCAATGAAGCGCTGCCCGACCGGCCAGCGGCGCAGCAGCAGCCAGAGCGCCGCGTAGAAGAGCAGTCCGTGGACGATGTGACTGAGGCTGTACCAGTCGGCGAGCATTTGGCTCGTCTTCGGGCTGTCGCGCGCGCCGACCCATAGTTCGATCGAGCCGCAGGTGCAGATCGGGTGCCGTCCCATCGCCAGCTCGATCGCAGCGGCGACCGCAACGATGAGCAAAGCGAGCGCGGCGGTTCGGCGGCCAGTCATTCCACCCGGGCTTAGCAGAGCGAAGCGGCTTGCAAAGATCGGCAGTTGGCCCGATCACCCGCCGCCATGCTGCGCGCCTACGGCCCCGGATGCGATGGAAGCATCGTCGACCCGAAGCTCGAGAAGATTCCCGACGGCGCGACCTGGATCGACCTCGAGGAGCCGACGCCGGACGAGGAGCGGCTGGTCGAGCGCTGCATCAAGGTCAATGTCCCGACCAAAGCCGAGATGCAGGAGATCGAGCCGTCGAGCCGCCTGTATGAGAAGGACGGCGCGCTCTATATGACCGCGAGCGCGCTCCGCGGCCTCGAGGAGCACCACCCGACCACCACGCCGATCGGGTTCGTGCTCGCCGGCAACCGGCTGGTCACGATCCGCTATGCGACCCCCAAGCCGGTCCGCACGTTCGAGAACCACGCGCGGCGCGATCCCGAACTGGTTCGCGACGGGCCGACCGCGCTCGTGCGGCTGCTGGACGCGATCATCGACCGGCTCGCGGACGAGATCGAGACCGTCAGTGCGCGCATGGAGCAATTGTCCCACGAGATTTTCCAGGAGCAGCAGGACGAGCGGCGGATCCCGGCGACCAAGCTGACGGCGCTGCTGACGAGCATCGGACAGACGCAAACGGTGCTCACGAAAATCCGCTATTCGGCGGTGAGCACCCTGCGCCTGCTGAGCTTCTTCGCCGCGTCGAACCTCGTCCACGAGGAGGAGAGGAAGGAGCTTCGGCACCACGTGACCAGCCTCACCTCCGACGTGATCTCGCTGGGCGAGCATGCGAGCTTCCTGTCGGACAATCTGACTTTCCTGCTCGACGCGTCGCTGGGGCTGATCAGCATCGAGCAGAATGCGGCGATGAAGCTGTTTTCATGGGCCGCGGTGGTGTTCCTTCCGCCGACCCTGATCACAGGCTTTTTCGGCATGAATTTCCATTACATGCCGGAGCTGGGCTGGCGCGACGGGCAAGCGCTCTCGCTCGCACTGATAATCGCAAGCGCGGTCGGGCCGTATCTCTATTTCAAGAGGCGCGGCTGGATCTAGGAGAGTTCGGCGGCCGCGGCGATTTCGACGACGACCTTGTCGGCATTCGCGGCGGCGTGGCGGCGGGCAAGCGCGGCATAGGCAAGCGCCAGCTCGCCAGCGATCGCCGCTTGCTCGCCCCGCCCTTTCGAGCAGGCTGCAGAACGCGCCTCGGCGGCGCGCTGGCGGAAATAATCGCTGTCGTGGGCCTTGCCCGTCACTATCCGGCTCCCTTTCGAAAATGTCGCGGAAATCCAACATTATTGCACATGCGAGATGATGTGTAGGGCGGGCCCGTCGGCCTGCCCCGACGGCTGTTCATTTCACCGCAAATTAAACAGCGGGAATGGCGATTTGCGGGCATCGGAGCGGGTTGCTAAGGGCTCGGTCGCCCCCGCCAGCGGCAGAACTCCCGTGCCGCTCGCCCGAAGATTCGAAGGACAGCGATGATCCCCACCGGCCAGGACAGCCTCCGCACCCGTTCGACTTTTGAAGTCGAAGGAAAAACTTACGCTTATTATTCGCTCGCCAAGGCCGGACAGGCGCTCGGCGACGTGTCCCGGCTGCCCTTTTCGATGAAGGTGCTGCTCGAGAACCTGCTCCGGTTCGAAGACGGCGAGACGGTCACGGGCGACGACCTCCAGGCGATGGTTGACTGGCTCAAGGAACGGCGGATCAACCGCGAGATCCAGTACCGCCCGGCGCGCGTGCTGATGCAGG
>JAICXO010000029.1 GCA_025980335.1 Sphingomonas sp.
ACGAAGCGGTGAGGGATGCCGAGCGGCGATGCTTCGAAGCTCGGCATCAGCCGGTCGGCGCAGTCGCGAGCCTTCGCCAGAAGCACCGGGTCGCCGCACGCGTGCCATGCCGAGAGCAGCCCGCCGACCAGTCGAATAGAGGTCTCGAACACCGAGACTTCGCCGTCCACGTCGAATTCGAGATTTCGCTTCACCCATTCGACACCGTCGCGGAATTCCTCGTCGAGCCCCATCACCCAAAGGGTATCCAGCGCCTCGATCAGCGAGAGCCCGAGGTGGTGATCCTTGAGCGGAAAGCTTTCGAACCCGCCGCTGATCGGCTTAATCTGATCCTTGCCCCAGGCGTGCTCGCGATAGTTGCGCCACGCCCAGCGCATCTCGCGCCGCACATCCGCGCCGAGTGCGTGCCATTCGCGGCCGGAAGTCTGCTTGCGGGGTCCGGCGGCCGCGAGCAATACGGCCGAGCTTCCGGCGAGCATCGCGCGGCGAGTGAAGCGGGAGCGCAGCATCGCGCCGGAGGCTAGCCGCCCCGGTTCGACTGCGCTACTGCCGTCGCAGTCACCGCGGAGGCTCGGTCCGCAAGACAGCAGAGTGAATGACCGACCCGCAGACCATCCTCAAAAAGACCTTCGGCTTCGACCACTTCCGCGGCGTCCAGGAGCAGGTGATCGGGCGTGTTCTCGGCGGCCGGCACACGCTCGCGGTGATGCCGACCGGCGCGGGCAAGTCGCTGTGCTAGCAGGTTCCGGCGCTTGCACGCCAAGGGACGGCGCTCGTCATCTCGCCGCTGATCGCGCTGATGCACGACCAGATCCGAAGCGCCGAGGCATTCGGCATCCGTGCAGCCTCGCTCACTTCCGCGGATGGCGACCGGGAGCGCACGATCGAGCGCTTCCGCAGCGGCGGCCTCGATCTCCTCTATGTCGCGCCCGAACGAGCGACCCTCGACGGATTCCGGCGGCTGCTCGACCGCGTGAACCTCGCGCTCATCGCCATCGACGAAGCCCATTGCGTCAGCGAATGGGGTCACGATTTCCGGCCTGATTACCGCAAGCTCAGGCCGCTCCTCGACGAGCATTCCGAAGTGCCGCGGCTGGCGCTGACCGCGACCGCGGACCAGCGGACGCGCGCGGACATCCTCGCGCAGCTCGGCATTCCCGAGGACGGGCTGATCGTCGCCGGGTTCGACCGGCCGAACATCCGCTATCACGTCCGCCACCGCGAGCAGACGGGCAAGCAGCTTCGCGAGCTTCTCGGCAGGCAGCCGGGCTCGGCGATCGTCTATGCGCCGAGCCGCAACAATGCCGAGAAGATTGCCGAGCAGATCGCTCGCGAAGGGCGTCCCGCGCTCCCGTACCACGCCGGTCTCGAGTCGCAGGTGCGCGCGCGCAACCAGGCGGCGTTCGTCAATTCGGAGGAGATGGTGATCGCTGCGACGGTGGCCTTCGGCATGGGCATCGACAAGCCCGACGTGCGCGTCGTCGCCCATGCCGCCATCCCCAAGAGCATCGAAGCTTATTACCAGGAGACCGGCCGCGCCGGGCGCGACGGCGAGCCGGCCGAAGCGTGGCTCTTCTGGGCGGCGCAGGACTTCGCCCGCGCGCGCCAGCGGATCGAGCAGGAGGTCGAGCCCGAGCGCAGGCCGGCCGAGCGCGAACGGCTGAACGCGCTGGCGACGCTGGTCGAAACGCCTTTGTGCCGCAGGGCGGTGCTGCTCAGGCACTTCGGCGAACCCCCGCCCGAACGCTGCGGCAATTGCGACAATTGCCTCGAGCCGCCCGCGACGATCGATGCGACCGAGGTCGCGCGCAAGCTGCTGTCGGCGGCGTTCCGGACCGAGATGCGCTTCGGCGTCGGCCATCTCGCCGACGTGCTCGCCGGCAACGACAATGAGAAGGTGCGCAGCTTCGGTCATCACCGGCTGTCGGTGTTCGGCATCGCTTCGAGCGAGGAGATTGCGCTGGTGCGCCCGGCCGCCCGCGCGCTGATCGCCCGCGACGCGCTGCGGGCGGACGCCGATGGCGGATTGTCGTTCGGCCCCGGCGCGCGCCCGATCCTGAAGGGAGAGCAGGAGCTGGTCATTGCCGTCCCGCCGAAGCGCAGGCGCGATCGCAAGCGCGAGAGCGGCCCTGCCGATCGGCTGTTCGAAGCCCTTCGTGAGGCGCGGCGCAGCCTCGCGGCGGAAGCCGGCGTCCCGCCCTACGTCATCTTCCACGATTCGACCTTGCGCGAGATTGCCGCGGCGCGTCCGGCGAGCCTCGCCGAACTCGCCGAGGTCAACGGCGTTGGCCGAACCAAGCTTGAGCGCTATGGGGACGCCATGCTCGCTGCCGTCGCTTCGGAGCGCTGAACCGTTCAGCCGCGTGCAAGTGCTGCCGCCTAAGGCCGCAAGTGATTGATTAGTTGGGGAGAGACATGATCCGCAAACTTCTGCTCGCGTCCGCCGCAGTGGCGATGACGACCATCGCACAGCCCGCTTTCGCCGCTCCGGCCAAGCACCGCGCGTCCGCTTCGGCGACTCTGCCGGCGTCGAATCCGTTCGCCAGCCCGAGCACGCTGCCGTTCAACGCGCCGGATTTCTCCAAGATCACGGACAGCGATTATCTGCCGGCGATCATCGCTGGAATGGCCCAGCAGAAGCGCGAAGTGGCGGCCATTGCCAATGACCCCGCCCCACCGACGTTCGCCAACACGATCGTTGCGATGGAGCGCTCGGGTCAGCTGCTCGAGCGGGTCGAGCTCGCGTTCCAGGCGGTCAACGGCGCGAACACCAACGACACGCTCCAGGCGACCGACACCAAGACGGCGCCGCTGCTCGCCGCCCATTCGGACTTCATCAATCTGAACCCAAAGCTGTTCGCACGGGTGAAATCCCTGCACGACCGCCAGGCCTCGCTGAACCTCACGCCGGAGCAGGCGAAGCTGCTCGACGTCTATTACAAGAACATGGTCCACGCCGGGGCCGAGCTTCCTGCCGCCAAGCAGGCGGAGCTCAAGGCCATGAACGAACGGCTCAGCACGCTGCAGACCGAGTTCAACCAGAAGCTGCTCGCGGCCGCCAAGGCGGGCGCGCTCCACGTCGATGACCCGTCCGCCCTCGCCGGCCTGTCGCCGCAGCAGCTCGCCGCCGCGCAGCAGGACGCCAAGGGCCGGCAGCTCTCGGGCTATCTGATCCCGCTCCAGAACACGACGCAGCAGCCGGCGCTTTCCGACCTGACGAGCCACGCGACTCGCGAGGAGCTGATGCAGGCGAGCCTCAATCGCGCCGAGCACGGCGACGCCAACGACACGCGCAACGTGATCAGCGAGATCGCCCAGCTCCGCGCCAAGAAGGCGGCGCTGCTCGGATATCCGGACTACGCCGACTACACGCTCTACGACCAGATGGCGAAGAACCGCCAGACTGCGCTCGACTTCCTCAATCGGCTCGCGCCGCCTACCGCCGCGAAGGAAAGGCAGGAGTGGTCCGACATCGTCGCCCTCGCTCATGCGCAGGGCGCGAACTTCCAGCCGACCGCGGCCGACTGGAACTTCTACGCCGAGCAGATCCGCAAGCAGCGCTACGACCTCAACCAGGACGAGCTGAAGCCCTATTTCGAGATCCACAAGGTGCTGACCGACGGCGTCTTCTATGCCGCGAACCAGCTCTACGGCGTGACCTTCAAGGAGCGGCACGACCTGCCGACGTGGAACCCGGACATGATGACGTTCGAGGTGTTCGACGCCGACGGCAAGCCGCTCGGGCTGATGTATTTCGATTACTGGAAGCGCGACAACAAATCGGGCGGCGCGTGGATGAGCAACCTCGTCAACCAATCGTACCTGCGCGGCACCAAGCCCGTGATCTACAACGTCGCGAACTTCACCAAGCCGGCGCCCGGACAGCCGGCCCTGATCAGCTTCGACGATGTGACGACGATGTTCCACGAATTCGGCCATGCGCTGCACGGCCTGTTCGCGTCGCAGACCTACCCGACCCTGTCGGGCACGAACGTCGCCCGCGACTTCGTCGAGTTCCCCTCACAGTTCAACGAGAACTGGGCGCTCGATCCGAAGGTGATCGCCCACTACGCGGTCAACTATAAAACCGGCGAACCGATCCCGCAGGCGCTGGTCGACAAGATCAAGCGCTCGCAGACCTTCAACCAGGGCTACGACAACGGCGAGGTGCTCGAGGCCGCGCGGCTCGACCTCGACTGGCATTCGCTGCCGGCCGACGCGCCGCGGCAGGACGTCGACAAGTTCGAAGCGCAAGCACTGGCGAGCAGCGGCTACGACACGGCCGACGTTCCGCCGCGCTACCGCTCGAGCTATTTCCTCCACATCTGGAGCAACGGCTATGCCGCCGGCTATTACGCCTACCCGTGGACCCGGATGCTCGCCCAGGATGCGTTCGCCTGGTTCGAAGGCCATGGCGGCCTGACCCGCGCGAACGGGCAGCGGTTCCGCAACATGATCCTGTCGCGCGGCAACACCGAAGACTATGGAGTTATGTACCGCAACTTCACGGGCCACGACCCGGATATCCGGCCGTACCTCGAATATTACGGACTGCCGACGACGGGCGCAGGTCCGACGACGGTGACTCCGGTGGCAGAGCCGGCGCCCGCCGTTCCCACGCCCTCGACCACTCCGGCGCCCGAGAAGGGCGAGCGGGGGCGCTGAGCCATGATCCGCCAGCTGCACGAGACGATCCTGGTGAGCGGGCAAATCGCCCCCGGAGACGTCGCTGCGCTGGCGGAGCAGGGCGTAACCGTGCTGGTCAACAATCGCCCCGACGGCGAGGAGGAGGGCCAGCCCTTCGCCTCCGAGATCGAGGAAGCTGCAGCTGCGGCAGGGATCGCCTACGCGTTCGTTCCGATCTTCCGCGGAATCGGCCCCGCCGACGTCGAGGAGATGCAAAAGGCGCTCCGGCAGGCGGAAGGCGGCAAGCTGCTCGCCTTCTGCCGCTCGGGCACCCGCTCGGCGTTCGCTCTTGCGCTCGCGAGGCGCGACGAGGGCGCGTCGGCTGACGAGGTCTCGACCAGCCTCATCGAGGCCGGCTTCGACCCCGCGCCGATTGCACACCTGCTCTAGCGTCTAAGCGCTGCTCTCGAGCAGGCGCTGCGCGCGATCGAGGTCTTCGTCGAGGACCATCAGCCGCACGGGCATGAACAGGCCGCCGTAGAAATGGTTGATCTCGGTATCGAACAGCACCGATTCGACGCCCTCGCTTTCGAGGAACAATCGCGCGAGATCGGCTTCGACACGGCTGTTGTAGCGTGCCGCTTCGACGAGGTCGGTCACCACGGCTTGTCCGCACCCGCGGCGATCTCTTCCGGCCTCGAGGCGCGGCCGAGTACGGCGTTGCGATGCGGAAAGCGGCCGAAGCGCTCGATGATCGCGCGGTGCTGCTTGGCATAACCGAGCTGGTGTTGGTCGCCGAGCTCGGTGAAGAGCAGCAGCGAACGGTTCTGATCGTCCAGATTCTCGCTGTGCATGAAGGGCATGTAGAGGAACTTGCGCTCGTCGGGCGCGAGCTCCTCGTCGAAGCCGCGAGCGACCGCTCCCCTGGCAATCGCGAGCGCCAGCGGGTCGGTCGAATAAGCATCGGCGTGGCAGCGGAACATGTTGCGCGGGAACTGATCGAACAGGATCACGGCGGCGAGGGCGGTCAGCGGATCGGTCAGGAACGAGTTGGGCGGAAGCTCACGCTCCTCGGTCCACAGCTTCAGGAACCGCTCGCGGATTTCGCGGTCGAGCGCCGGGCCGCCGTTCCACCATTGCTCGGGATCGAGGCCGAACCAGAACTTCAGCACCTCGGCGCGCCAGTCAGGGTTCAAGCAGCCGTGCCTCCGACAGTCAGCCCGTCGACGAGCAACGTCGGCTGGCCCACGCCGGCGGGAATGCTTTGCCCGGCCTTGCCGCACACGCCGACGCCTTCGTCGAGCGCGAGGTCGTTGCCGATTCCCTTGACCCGGGTGAGCACGGTCGGGCCATCGCCGATCAGGGTCGCGCCCTTCACCGGCTCGGCGATCCTGCCGTCGCGGATGCGGTAGGCTTCGGTGCAAGAAAAGACGAACTTGCCGCTGGTGATGTCGACCTGCCCGCCGCCGAAGCTCTTGGCGTAGATGCCGTCCTTCACCCGTTCTACCAGCTCCCCCGGATCATCCTTCCCGCCGAGCATGAAGGTGTGGGTCATGCGCGGCATCGGCGCATGCGCGAAGCTTTGCCTGCGGCCGTTGCCGGTCGGCTCCATGCCCATCAGCCGCGCGTTGAGGCGGTCCTGAAGATAGCCCTTGAGGATGCCGTCCTCGATCAGGCACGTCCGGCCGGTCGGCGTGCCCTCGTCGTCGATCGTCAGCGACCCGCGTCGTCGTTCGATCGCACCGTCGTCGACCACGGTGACTCCGGCCGCGGCGACGCGCTCGCCGATGCGCCCCGAAAAGGCCGATGTTCCCTTGCGGTTGAAGTCACCTTCGAGGCCGTGGCCGACGGCTTCGTGGAGAAGCACGCCGGGCCAGCCGGGAGCGAGCACCACCGGCATTTCCCCCGCCGGAGCAGCAACCGAGTCGAGGTTCGTCAGCGCCTGCGCGAGCGCGATATCGATCCCGCGGCTCCACTCCGCTTCATCGAACAGCTTGCCGTAGAGATAGCGGCCGCCAAGCCCATGGAAGCCGGTCTCGCGTCGGCCGTTCTGCTCGGCGACAATCGATACGCCGAGGCGCACGAGCGGACGGATGTCGGATGCCGTGAAGCCGTCCGCGCGAACGATGTCGATCACGCTCCAGCTCGCCGACAAAGTGACGCTGACCTGCACGACGCGCGGGTCGCGCGCGCGCGCCGCGGCATCGATCTGCTGGCACAGGGCGACCTTGTCGGCGAACGGGACGAGGCTGAGCGGGTCGGCGGCGCCGTACATCGACTGGTTCGTCCGCTGCGGCGACGGCGCTGCTCCGCCAGTGCGGGGATCGAGCAGCCCGAGCGTGGCTGCAGCGCGCTCGATCGCCGATTCGCTGATCTCGTTGGCGTGGGCGAAGGCGGTGGTTTCGCCGCTGACGCCCCTCAGACCGAAGCCCGAGCTGCTGTGATAGTCGGCGGTCTTGAGCCGTCCGTCATCGAAGCCGAACGCCTCGCTCGCCGCATATTGAAGGTAGAGCTCGCCGTCGTCGTGCGCCGCGAGATGCTTGTGCGCGAGCTGCCGCGCCGTGTCCGGATCGAGGTTCCGGTAGAGGAACTGCCGCGGATCGGGACCGGTCATGCGGCCTGCTGGTCCGCCGGCCCCCCCTCGAGAATGAAGCGGCGGTCGCAATAGCCGCATTCGACGAAGCCGGTGTCCGGCTCGATCCTGAGATAGACTCTGGGATGGCCGAGCGCGGGCGACACTTCCCCCGAACCGTCGCAGGCGACCTGCACGGTCTTCACTCGGATCACTTCGGGCGGAGGAATGCCTGGCATGCAGCGCGAAGTAGCAATCGCCCCGTCCGCATTCAACGCCGCAATCTCAATTGTACCGGCTCAATTATATTGGGCGAGGACCGTGAAGGTGCCGGTATAGAGGCCCTCGGGCTGGTTCGCGGCGACTGTCACCGTTCCGCCGACTCCGACCGAAAAGGCGCGGGTTGGATCGATCGTGACGGTGGAGGCTTCGAGGCTCATCGAGATCGACACGGTGTCGCCTTTTCCATCGCTGAGGTTCGCCGGCGGCGCGAGGAAGATGTTGACCTGCTGTCCCGCGGTTCCGGCGCCGGCGAACACGGCGCGCGAGCCGGTGTCGCTCGCCACTGGCGTCACTCCGCCGGTCACGCTCTGGCCGCCTCCGTTCGCGGCGATGCTGACGGTTCCGCTCGTCGACGAGGATACGACCGTCCCGAAGTCGAGGTCGGTCACCTTGGTGATCTTCAGCGGGAGGAGGAGCAGCGCCTTGCCGGTCGTGGTTGCGCTGTTCGTCGCGGCGTTCGCCGGAGTGGCCAACGCGCTTAGGGCCATCGCGGAGGCGATGAGGAATTTGCGGCTGTCCACTGGGCGAGCTCCTGTACGGGTTCAGGAGCGCATTTTGCCACGCTCGCCTCACCACGCGTTCAACAGGCACGGTTCACTCGAAATTTACCGTAACCGGCGACGGTTGCGGCGCGCGTCAGGGATATTGAACCGTGACGCTGAAGCTCCCGACGTAGGTGCCTTCCGCCTGAGTCGCGCCCACGGTGAGCGTCGCGCCGACGGCGAAGTTGAAGATATCGCTCGGCGGGATCTTGCGGGTCGTGGCGCCGTCGAGCGTCCAGTTCGACACGGTCATCGTCTCGGTCCCGCCGACTCGCGTCACGGTAATGGGGCTCTTCGGGAGGCGGATGAGCACGACCGAGTTCTTCGAGCCGGTGCCGGTGAACAGCGCGGGATGCGCGGCCGTTCCCGCGGGAAGCACCGCGCCGGTGACGCTCATCGAGGCGCTCACCGGATCGATGACTGCCGTACCCGCCCCGCCGACCACCAGAGTGCCGAAGTCGAGGTCGGCATTCTTGAGCACGCTCAGCGAGTTGAGCACGGTCGCCTGCCCCGTGGTGGTTTGCGTCGCCGCCGCAGCCGCCGAGGGAGCGGCGAGCGCGATCGACAGTACCGGAATGGCGCGGAGCGCTGCGAACCTCATCCGGCAGCGGATAATCGGTTAACCTCAAAATCACTCTAGCGGTTAGGGTTAAGAGCACATTTACCTTCACTGCTTGTCGCAAATCCGGCCCGCCCCTATGCCGCGCCGCGTCATGGTCGAGCCCGCGATCCGCATCGAATCCCTGTCGAAGACCTACGAGTCGAAGGGGATGCCGCCCAAGCGCGCGCTCGACGAGGTCAGCTTCGACGTTCCGCGCGGCCAGATCTTCGGCCTCCTCGGCCCGAATGGGGCGGGCAAGTCGACGTTGATCAACATCCTTGCCGGGCTGGTCACCAAGACCAGCGGCAAGGTGACGCTGTGGGGCTTCGACATCGACGAGCATCCGCGCAATTCGAAGCGATCGATCGGGGTGGTCCCGCAGGAGATCATCTTCGATCCCTTCTTCACGCCGCGCGAAACGCTCGAGATCCAGGCCGGGCTGTACGGAATCCCCCCGTCGGAGCGCAAAAGCGACGAGCTGCTCGCCGCGATGCACCTCACCGACAAGGCCAATGCCTACTCGCGCACCCTGTCGGGCGGGATGAAGCGACGGCTGCTGGTTGCCAAGGCGATGACCCATTCGCCGCCGATCCTGGTGCTCGACGAGCCGACCGCCGGCGTCGACGTCGAGCTTCGCCGCCAGTTGTGGGACTATGTCCGCAAGCTCCATGCCCAGGGCGTGACGATCGTGTTGACCACGCACTATCTCGAGGAAGCCGAGGAGCTGTGCGACCGCATCGCCATCATCAATCACGGCAAGGTGATCGCCAACGAGCCGACGCGCGAGCTGGTCTCCAAGGCGCAGGAGAAAGCGGTCGTCGTCACCTTCGACCACGACATCGCCGAGGTGCCGGCCAACGGCTGCTTCGAGAATATCGCGCTGCTCGACGAGCGCACGCTCGAGATCACCTACCGCAAGGACAAGGTGAACGCCGGCCAGGTGCTCGCCGCGCTCGCCGGGGAGGGGCTCGCGATCGTCGACGTCCGCACGCGCGAGCCTGACCTCGAAGACGTGTTCATCAGCCTGACTTCTTCGGATGATTCCCCTCCCGCTCACGGGAGGGGCTAGCGGTGGGCGTGCTTTGAACTCGTCTGACAGGCCCACCCTTTCGGCGCTGCCGCGCCTCTTCCCCTCCCGCAAGCGGGAGGGGAGATGAACACCGACGTCCTGATCGTCGGGTCGGGCGCCGCGGGACTGACGGCGGCGCTGAACCTTGCCGAACATCACCGGGTCGCGGTGATCGCCAAGGGGGCGCTGGGCGACACCGCAAGCGCACGCGCGCAGGGCGGCATCGCCGCGGTGCTCGAGGAAGGCGACAGCTTCGAAGCGCATATCAACGATACGATGATTGCCGGCGCAGGGCTCAACGACCGCAAGGTGGTCGAGCATGTGGTCGAGCATGCGCCGGCCGCGATCGCGCGGCTGATCGACCTCGGGGTGCCCTTTGCGAGCGAGAACGGCGCGCTCCACCTGACGCGCGAGGGCGGGCACAGCCACCGCCGGATCGTCCATGTCGCCGATGCGACCGGTTGGGCGATCAGCCAGGCGCTCGAAGCCGCCGCGGCGAAGCACCCCAACATCACGCTGGTCCCCGACATGGTCGCGATCGACCTGGTCACGGGCAGGAACGCAACGCACTTCTCCACCGACGGCGCTGTCCACGGACTTTATGCCTACAACCGCAAGACGAAGCGGGTCGAGACGCTGACCGCGCGGGCGACGATCCTCGCGACCGGAGGGGCAGGCCGCGCGTACCTCTATTCGACCGCTCCGCGCGGCGCGACGGGTGATGGGATTGCGATGGCATGGCGCGCAGGCTGCCGCGTCTCCAACATGGAGATGATGCAGTTCCACCCGACTTGCCTCTACAATTTGCAGGTCAAGAACTTCCTGATCACCGAGGCGGTGCGCGGCGAGGGCGGGGTCCTCAAGCACCCGGCGACCGGGCACCGCTTCATGCCCGACTATGACGAGCGCGGCGAGCTCGCGCCGCGCGATATCGTCGCCCGGGCGATCGACCATGAGATCAAGCGTGACGGGCTCGATTATGTTTTCCTCGACATCTCGCACCGCGAGCCCGAGTTCGTCCGCGAGCATTTCCCCAACATCTACGACAAGCTGCTCGGCCTCGGGATCGACATTACCAGGGAGCCGATCCCGGTCGTCCCGGCGCAGCATTACACCTGCGGCGGCGTGCTGGTGGACCTCGACGGCCGCACCGACGCGCCGGGGCTGTACGCGGCGGGCGAGGTCACGCAGTCGGGGCTTCACGGCGCCAACAGACTCGCTTCCAACAGCCTGCTCGAATGCCTGGTGTTCGGGGAAGCGGCGGCGAAGCACATCATCGCGAATTGGGATTCGCTTGCCGAGGTACCTGCAATCCGCGCGTGGGACGAAAGCCGGGTCAGCGACAGCGACGAGGAAGTCGTCATCGCCCAGACCTGGGGCGAGATCCGGCGCTTCATGTGGAACTATGTCGGGATCGTCCGCACGACGAAGCGGCTTGAGCGCGCCAAGCACCGGATCGACATGCTTCGGAAGGAAGTGAAGGACTATTACGCCCACTTCCGGGTCACGCCCGATCTCATCGAGCTCCGCAACCTGGTCGAAGTCGCCGACCTGATCATCCGAAGCGCCCTGTCGCGACACGAGAGCCGGGGCCTTCACTTCACGCTCGATTATCCGAAGACGCTCGCCCACGCGAAGGACACGGTGCTGGTTCCGTAAGGTCACTAAGTTCAGGTCCGATCAGCTGCCGCGCTCGTCAGCCTTCTTCAGGCCGATGTCCAAGAAATCCCCGCGCTTCTGCCGATAATGCGTCCCGAGCAGGCGCATGATCTGGCCGTCGGTCAGCGCTCGAATGTGAACTTCGTCGGACGGCAACTCGGGCACGAGCGCTCGGTCCCAGAGGAGAGCGAACAAGGCGGCTTCGCTGCGGTTGCGGAGCCGATACGCGCTCTCCCGGCTCATGCCGGCCGATGCGGCGGCCTTGGCGATGCTACGGGTGGATAGGAGCGCATCGAGGAAGCGGAGCTGGCGCTCGGCCGTCCAGCCGTCGCGCCGTGGCTCGCGCTGTGTCGAGGATTTAGGTGTGCCCATCGACCAGCTTGGACCACAAGTGCCCGCGTGTAGGACAGCATTATCGACCTTCGCGCCGGCACCTTGACCAAGTACCTTGGCCAACTTAGGTTGGAACGATGACAATCCACGTCAATATCGGTGAAGCGAAGACGCGGCTATCGAAGCTCATTGCTGCGGCGCTGCGCGGTGAAGAAATCGTTGTCGACAAGGATGGAAAACCTCAGGTCCGGCTAGTTCCTGTACAATCCGCCAGCGAGGAAGAGCGTCGGCGCATCGCGGCAAAACGCAGAGCATTTTTCGGTTCTTGGGCAGACGCATTCAAAGGCTATGATCCCGAAATTGGCCCCGCGATGACCGATGAAGAGGTCGAGGAACGCTGGAAGCGGAAATTCGGCCCTGCTGCTTGATACGAACATTCTGATCTGGACCGCGATCGGCGATCAGCGGCTCCCGACCAAGGTCCGGCAAGTCCTCGAAGACGGTGTGACTCCGCTATTCGTGAGCGCCGTAAACGCGTGGGAATTTTCCGAACTGGAAGTTCGCGGACGCTTGCCGGCGGGCCTCACATTCGAGCTCGTCATCGACTCGCTGTCTATCGATGTTCTCGATCTGCCGGCGAACGCCTGGTCCGTGTCGAAGCGACTGCCGAGGCATCACAAGGACCCAATCGACCGGATGATGATCGCGCACGCGATCCTCGCCGATCTCACGATTGTCACGTCTGACGCGACCATGCGGACATACCCCGTCCGCTCGCTCTGGTGAAAAGCGGTCGAAAGCAGCCGGACAACACCCTACATTCCGTTCAGCTTTCTTCCCGCTGCCACCCTGCTAAATCCGATCCTTCATGCCTGACGCTTCCACGCCTGCTGCCGCGAGCCCGCACCTCTATCTCGTCGATGGCTCGAGCTACATCTTCCGCGCCTATCACCGGTTGCCGCCGCTGACGAACCGCCACGGGCAGCCGGCGGGCGCGGTCTATGGCTATACGACCATGCTGTGGAAGCTCGCCGACGGGCTGAGCAAGGCCGACGGGCCGACGCACATGGCGGTCATCCTCGATGCGTCCGAGCACACGCACCGAAATGTCATGTACGACCAGTACAAGGCGCACCGGCCGCCGCCGCCCGAGGACCTGGTTCCCCAATTCCCGCTGATCCGCGTCGCCACGCGCGCCTTTTCGATCCCGTGCATCGAGGAGGAGGGGCTCGAGGCGGACGACATCATCGCCTGCTACGTGATGGCGGCGAAGGCGTCGGGCTGGAAGGTGACGATCGTCAGCTCCGACAAGGACCTGATGCAGCTCATCGACGAGGAAGCGGGCATCGACATGCTCGACACGATGAACGATCGCCGCATCGGCAGGGCCGAGGTGCTGGAGAAGTTCGGCGTGCCTCCGGAGAAAGTCGGCGACGTGCTCGCCTTGATGGGCGACAGCGTCGACAATGTGCCGGGCGTGCCGGGGATCGGACCGAAGACCGCGAGCCAGTTGATTCAGGCGTTCGGTGATTTGGAGACGGTGCTCGCGTCGACCGACCAGATCACCAAGCCCAAGCTCAAGCAGTCGCTGATCGATTTCGCCGACGACGCGCGACTGTCGCGCGAGCTGGTGCGGCTGGTGTGCGACGCGAACTTGCCGCAGCCGCTCGAAGAGCTGGCGATGAAGCATATCCCGAAGGAGCCGCTCGCGGAATTCCTCGCCGACCAGGGATTCAAGACGCTGCTCGCGCGGCTGATGGGAGGAACGCCGACCCAGACCGGCGCGACCGTTCGGAATGACGTCATGGCGGCGCTGGACCGCAAGCCGGCCGCGGCTGCGGAGCCGGAGAATATCGAGGTCGATCGTTCGAAATACGAGACCGTGACGGACGAAGCGGCGCTCGACCGGTGGATCGCCGAGGCGACGGCGCAGGGCTATGTCGCGGTGGACACGGAGACCGACTGCATCGACTGCATCGTCGCCAAGCTCGCGGGGATCAGCCTTGCGACGGCACCGAACCGCGCCTGCTACATCCCCGTCGGACACAGCGGCGCGGACCTATATTCCGATGCGCCCAATCAGCTGCCGATGGGCCAAGTGCTGGAGAAGCTGAAGCCCATGCTCGAGGACCCGGCGGTCCTCAAGATCGGGCACAATTTCAAATACGACTGGGTGATGCTCGACAAGGCGGGGATCAATGTCGCCCCGGTCGACGACACGATGGTCATGAGCTTCGACCTCGATGCGGGGAAGAGCTTCGGCCATGGCCTCGACGAGCTCGCCAAGGCGCATTTCCAGCACGAGTGCCTGAGCTACAAGTCGCTGTGCGGGACGGGCAAAAGCCAGATCACCTTCGACAAGGTGCCCCTGGGGCCCGCGACCGAATATGCCGGCGAGGATGCCGACATCACGCTCAGGCTGTGGTTGCGCCTCAAACCGCGTCTTGCCGCGGAGAATGTCGCGCGCGTGTACGAGCGGGTCGACAAGCCGCTGGTGCCGGTAATCAGCCGGATGGAACGGCGCGGGATCAAGGTCGATCGTGACTATCTCGCGCGGCTCTCCGCGGAGTTCGGGCGCGAGATCCAGGCGCTCGAGGAGAAGATCTACGAGGCTGCGTGCGGGCCGTTCACGATCGGGTCGCCGCAGCAGCTCGGCGAAGTGCTCTATGGCCGGCTCGGGCTGAAGGGCGGTCGCAAGGGCAAGAGCGGGCAATATTCGACCGACGTGAACGAGCTCGAGCGGCTCGCCGCCGAAGGCGTGGATTGCGCGACCCTGGTCCTCGACTGGCGGCAGCTAACGAAACTCAAGAGCACCTACACCGACGCGCTTCAGCAGCAGGTCAACCCGGAGACGGGGCGGGTCCACACCAGCTTCAGCCTGACCGGTGCGCAGACCGGGCGGCTATCGTCGAATGACCCGAACCTTCAGAACATCCCGATTCGCACCGAGATCGGGCGAAAGATTCGCGACGCGTTCATCGCCGACTCCGGGCACAAGCTGCTGAGCGCGGATTACAGCCAGATCGAGCTTCGCCTCGCCGCGCACATGGCCGACGTGCCGCAGCTGAAGGAGGCGTTCAACGCGGGGGCGGACATCCACGCGATCACCGCCGAGGAGCTGTTCGGGACGGTCGACCGCGACACCCGGGCCAAGGCGAAGACCGTCAATTTCGCGATCCTCTATGGCATTTCGTCGTGGGGGCTGGCGGGGCGGCTCGGCGTTCCAAAGGACGAGGGCAAGGCGATCATCGACCGCTATTTCGAGCGTTTCCCGGGCATCCGCGACTATATCCACTCGACGCTCGGCTTCGTTCGCGAGCACGGGTTCACGCGCACACTGTTCGGGCGCAAGACGCATTTCGAGCCGAACATCCGCTCGCCCAACCCGTCGATCCGCGGCGGTGCGGAACGCGCCGCGATCAACGCGCCGATTCAGGGAACCAGCGCCGACCTCATCAAGCGCGCGATGGCGCGGATGGACGCAGCCTTGGCGGATGCGGGCCTCGGCGGGGTGAGGATGCTTCTGCAGGTTCATGACGAGCTGGTGTTCGAAGTTCCCGAGGGGCAGGAGGAGGAAGCCGCGGCGGTGATCAAACAGATTATGGCAAGCGCCGCGGAGCCGGGGCAAAGGCTCGACGTCCCGCTCGATGTCGAGGTCGGATGGGGGGCGCATTGGGGCGAAGCGCACTAACCGACGAGCCCGCCGGGTCTGTCGAGTCAACACCGCCGGACTCGGAGATGGCGAACCTCGCCGCGGGCGGAAGGCTCAACGTCTTCGGCTTCGTCCTGCGGCTCGCGGGCATGGTGCCGTTCCTGTTCATCGGCGGCCGGATCTACGGACCGGCGGCGCTTGGCCGCTTCGCTTATGCGGTGCTGACGGTCGAGTTCGCCGCGCAGATCGCAGCGCTCGGGCTGCGCCGCGGGCTCGCCCAGCTGCTCGCGGACGGCGAAAAGCCGCAGGCATGGATCGTCGCCGACGCGCTGCTCGTCGCCGCGGCAGGATCGCTCATCGGAATGGCGATCCTGTTCGCCTTCCCCCGGGCCATGTACCCGACGACCGACATTCATGGGCTCGACCGGATGCTCGCAATCACCGTGCTGGCGATCAGCTGGACCGACATCGCGCTTTCGGCGCTCGCCTATCACAACGACGTCGCTTCGACCGTACGATCGCGATCGATCGTGCAGCCGTGGACGATCAGCATCGTCGCGTTCGCCTGGTCGTACATCTCGCTCGATGACGGGCTGATCGTCTCCTACGTCTTTTCGATGGTCGCGGCGCTAATCGCCGCGCTGATCCCGCTGCTGCGCTGCTACGGCGTGCCGCATGGGTGGAAACCCGACCTTTCGACCTCATGGTGGACGGCGTGGCGCAACGCGCCTGTCGCCGCCGCGGACGTGGTTGAATGGGCGTCGCGGCGAATCGACCTCGCTGTGCTCGGCGCGTTCCTGCCTGCGGCGCTGGTTGGCATCTATTATGCCGCGCAGCAGGTCGCGACGCTGCCAGCCAAGCTCAAGACCAGCTTCGAGCCGGTGCTTGGCCCCGCGATCGTGCGCAAGATCGCCATCGGGGATCGGGCGGGCGTCGCCAAGCAGCTGCGCCAGGTGACTTACTGGATCGTCGCCGCGCAGCTCGGGATTGCGCTCGCGCTCGGTATTCCCGGGCGGGCGGTCATGGGACTGGTCGGCTCAGGATTCACCGGTGGCACCGCGACTCTCGGATTCCTGCTGGCCGCCGAAGTGATCGCCGCCTCCGCGTTCGTCAGCGAAGCGGCGCTGATCTTCATCGCCCGCAAGCGGAACATGATCTTAAGCGTGATCATGCTCGCACTGGAAGCGGGCGGCGCCGCGGCGCTGATCCTCATCATGCAGGCGCAAGGCTTGCCGCCGAAGTTTCAGGCGACGGGCCCCGCAATCGCGCTCTGCATCGCGCTCGCCTTCGCCTGGTTCACCAAGGCGCGGTTGCTCGAGCGGGAACTTGGCGAAAGCACGTGGGGGTGGCGATGGGACCTCGTGTGGGCGACGGCGGCCGGAGTCGTGGTCGGCGCCGCCGTGCGCCTGCTGCTGCCAGAAGGGCTGCTGCAGCTGATCGTCGGCGTTCCCGCGATCCTCATCGCGTTCGGGGCGGTCTTGTGGACCAAGGGCTTCGGTCCCGAAGATCGCCAGCTGTTTCGGATGGGCAAAGGCGAGGTGAGCGATCCGCGCCAAGCCGAAGCGACGGTCGCGCGCGATCACATCGTCGACGACATCGTCTAGTGCCGGAAGTGGCGCATCCCGGTGAACAGCATTGCGAGACCCGCTTCGTCTGCGGCGGCGATCACGTCTTCGTCGCGGATCGAGCCGCCGGGCTGGATCACGGCTGTCGCGCCCGCCTCGGCGGCTGCGAGGAGGCCGTCGGCGAACGGAAAGAACGCGTCCGACGCGACTGCTGAGCCGACGGTCCGCGGCTCGGCCCAGCCGTTGGCCTCGGCGGCCTCCCTGGCGCGAATCGCAGCGATCCGCGCGCTGTCGCGCCGGTTCATCTGCCCCGCGCCGATCCCCGCCGTCGCTCCGTCCTTCGCATAGACGATCGCATTCGACTTGACGTGCTTGGCCACGGTCCAGGCGAACAGGCAATCGCGGACTTCCTGCTCGGTCGGCTGACGTTTGGTCACGCATTTGAGCTCTTCGCACGTGACCATGCCGTTGTCGCGGTCCTGCACGAGCAGGCCGCCTGTGATGACCGCGAGGCTCTGCCCGGAACGACGCGGGTCTGGAAGCTCGCCGGTGAGCAGCAGGCGCAAATTCTTCTTCTTCGCGAAGATCGCCTTCGCGTCCTCCTCCGCATCGGGAGCGACCACCACCTCGGTGAAGATCTGCGTGATCGCCTCGGCCGTCTCCGCGTCGAGCGGCCGGTTCGTCGCGACGATTCCACCGAATGCCGAGACGCTGTCGCAGGCGAGCGCTTCGCACCACGCGTCGATCAGGCTGCTGCGCGTGGCGACGCCGCACGGGTTGGCATGCTTGACGATCACCACCGTCGGCTCCGCCTCGCGGAACTCGGCGACGAGCTCCAGCGCGGCATTGGCATCGTTCAGATTGTTGTAGCTGAGCTCCTTGCCCTGGACCTGCTCCGCCTGCGCAATGCCGCGCGCGTGCGGGCGGACGGGAATGTACAGCGCCGCCTGCTGGTGGGGGTTCTCGCCGTAGCGCAGCGGCATCTTCAGCTTCGACGCGATCGTCCACGTCTCGGGCCAGCGCGCGCCCTGGTCGGCGAACGCGAACCATTGCGCGATGGTCGAATCATAGGCGGCCGTCAGCGCGAACGCTTTTGCAGCGAGCTTCTTGCGCAGCGCCAGCGTCGTGCTTCCATGGTGAGCATCGAGTTCGGCCAGCAGCGCTGCATAGTCCGCCGGGTCGGTGACGATCGCGACATGCGCGTGGTTCTTTGCTGCCGAGCGCACCATCGACGGGCCACCGATGTCGATATTCTCGATGATCGTCTCGCGGTCGGCGCCGCTCATGACCGTGTTGAGGAACGGGTAGAGGTTCACGACAACCAAATCGATCGGGGCGATGCCGTGCTCCTCCATCGCCTTCGCATGCTCGGGGTTGTCGCGAACGCCGAGGAGGCCGCCGTGCACCTTCGGGTGAAGCGTCTTCACCCTGCCGTCCATCATCTCGGGAAAGCCGGTCAGGTCTGAAATGTCGCGGACCTCGGCGCCGAGCTCGCGCAGCTTTGCCGCCGTCCCGCCGGTCGAGACGATCTCAACTCCATGCCTAGCGAGGCCGCGGGCAAGCTCCGCGAGGCCGCTCTTGTCCGAAAGCGAAATCAGCGCCCTTCTGACAGGGACCAGGTCAGTCATTGCTGCTCCTTCTTTTCTGAACCGTCATTGCGAGGAGCGAAGCGACGAAGCAATCCAGCTTCTCGACCGCCGCTCTCGATTGCTTCGCTGCGCTCCAAGGGCCGGCGTCAGCTCGCGCGGCGGAATTGCCAGCCGATTTCGCCGCCGAGCGCCGAGACTTCCCCGACGACAACCAGCTGGGTCGTCGGATGCAGCTCGCCGCGGCCGTCGATCCACAGGCTTTCCTCGATTGCGAGATTGCCGCCGCGGCAGCGGAAGTTCCAGGGGGGCGCGCCTTTCGATCGCAGGATCGCGCCCATTCCGTCGGCGGTGATCGTCGCCTCCACTCCGGGCGCCAGGTGGAAGCGGGCGGCATAAGCGGCGGACTCACGGATCTTCTTGCGGCCCCTTGGCGAAAGCTGGTCGGAGCCGCGGATTTCCTTGCCGTCGTTTCCGAGCATGATGCTGCGCTTGTGGACCAGCCCGAACGTCCGGACATAGCCGTCGTGGCTCGCTTCGAGCCGGCTCGAATCATTGTCCTCGGCGCGGTCGATCGTGACGTCCTCGACGCCTTTGCCGAGCGACCCGTCGGCGAGAATGTTGGTGGAATTGGTGTCGGCGAGCACCAGCGTGCTGTGCGCGGCAGTCGAGCGAAGGGCCTGCACCAGCTCGTCGGGCAACTGCGTCGGGAGCGGCCCGGGGCCGCCGCAATTCACGACCAGGCGTTGTCCCCCGTCCGACAGTTCGAACGCGAGAGTCGATGCGGACCCGCGCTCGGCAAGCTTCTGGGGCGGCGGCGGCGCGGCGTCGACGACCAGGATCGTGCCAAGTGCAGACATGCGGTGGTAGCCCCAGCCGCGCGGCTGCCTGAGCGGCCGCGCACGAAGCCCGCAGCCTTCGATCAGCGCAGTCAGGCGCGACGGCTCGCCGGGCCCGCAGCCCTGCCAGCTCGACAGCGCGCCGTCGCCCATGGTGACGCCATGAAGCGCGGCAAGCGACGCCTGCGCCGCGGCCTCGATCCCGTCGGGAATGGTCTGCTTCGCCGCCTGGTAGCAGGCGCGCAGCATCCCCAATCGGTCGACCAGCTGCACCTGCTCGAACGGCGAGCGGCTGACGAGACCGCCGTCATCGAACTGGGCTGAGGCGAGGGCGCGCACGAGGCCCGCCTCCCCGCGCGCTATACGCGGGACTCCGCCCTGAACCAGCAGTCCGGCGGCGACGACGCCGCACCACGCCGTGATGCGATCGAGTCCGGCAGCGCTCTTGTCGGCGGTGCTTTCGAGATGACGCGCGCCGCGCGCCAGCGTGTTGAGGAGCGCCGAGCGATAGCCGCTGTCCGCGCTCGACAGGATATACGGGGCGTAAGCGGTCCAGAACAGGATGCGCTCGCCCCAAAGCGCCGGAGCCCAGGCTTCGTCGACCTTGGTGCCATGGGCGATCAGCCAGCGTCCGACCACTGCTTCTGCAAGCCGCGCGCCTTTCTCGCGCGGCGCTGCGGCGGCGAGATCCCGGAGCCAGGCAAAGCCCTGGAGCGGCTCGGCAGCCGCGCCGGCGCCGGCAAGACTCGCGAAGTCGAGGTCCTTGAGCGGCACGGTTTCGCTGCCGACAACGAACAGACCTTTCATCAGCGCTTCGCCGCGCTGACGGTCGCCGTGGACGTGATCGCGCGGGACGGCGACCAGCTTGAGCGGCTGCTTGCCTGTCTTGAGGCGCGCGAGAAGCGACCCGCGCGCGAGCTTCGTGACGACCGCGCGTTCGGCGGCCGATGTGCCGCCCGCGTCGGCGGCGCTCATGCGTCTCCCCTGAGCGCCCTGATGTTGCCGGCGTAAGCGGATGGGCCGCCGCGGAACACGGCGGTGCCGGCGACGAGCGCGGTCGCGCCTGCATCGACCGCCTGCCGTGCCGTCTCCGGGTCGATTCCGCCGTCCACTTCGACCCGGACATCGAGACCGCGAGCGGCGATCGTCTCTGCGATCGATTCGACCTTGCGCAGCTGGCTCGCGATGAATTTCTGGCCGCCGAAGCCGGGATTGACGCTCATCACCAGCACCAGGTCGAGCTCGTCGAGCACATAATCGAGCGCGTCCGGCGGAGTGGCCGGGTTGAGCGACACGCCGGCCTTCTTGCCGAGCGCCTTCACCCGCTCGACCGTGCGGTCGAGGTGCGGGCCGGCTTCGGGGTGGACGGTGATAATGTCGGCGCCGGCTTCGGCGAACGCCTCGAGGAACGGATCGACCGGCGCGATCATCAGGTGGACGTCGAACGGCTTTCGGGAGTGCGATCGGATCGCCTTCACCACGACCGGCCCGACGGTGATGTTTGGAACGAAATGGCCGTCCATCACGTCGACATGAATCCAGTCGGCACCGGCTTCGTCGACCGCGCGCACCTCGTCGCCGAGCTTCGCGAAGTCGGCGGAAAGAATGGAGGCGGCGATGAGCGGCGCGGGCATCGCCCCGATTAGACGGGATTAGCCGCGCCGGACAAGCCGCGCGATGAAGAAGCCGTCGAGCCCGCCTTCGGCCTCGAGCAGTCCGGGGAGGATGCGAACCCAGCCGCGCTCCGCCGGACGAGCGAAATGGGGAAATCCCCCAGCAAGAGCTTCCCCGGTCGCGGCGAAGGGCGGAAGGAAGTCGTCGTGTGCGGCGAGAAAGGCGGCGATCACCTCTTCTCCCTCCTGCGGCTCGAGGGAGCAGACGGAATAGACCAGCGTTCCACCCGGTCTCAGCCACTCCGCCGCCCTTCCTACGAGCTGCGTCTGAAGCTCCGAATTGGCGGCGATGATGTCCGGGCGGGCGCGGTAGAGCACTTCGGGGTGGCGGCGGAAGGTGCCGGTTGCAGAGCACGGCGCGTCGAGCAGGATGGCGTCGAACATACGCTCCGGCTTCCACTGAAGCGCGTCGGCCTGGACGAGCTCAGCATCGAGCTGCGTTCGACCGAGATTTTCGCGCAGTCGTCTGAGGCGACTTTCCGACGCGTCGACCGCGGTTACGCGGTGGCCGGCCGCGGCGAGCTGCATCGTCTTGCCGCCCGGCGCTGCACAGAGGTCGAGCACGTCCCGCGCACTGCCGGCGATGGCGCGGGCGGGCAGCGAGGCAGCGAGGTCCTGCACCCACCATTTTCCCTCTGCGTACCCCGGCAGGCCGGCGACCGAGGTGCTTTCAAGGCGCACATGCTTCGGCGCAAGCGAAACGCCTCCGTGCTCGCTCGCATAGGCCTGCGCCTCCGAATCGTCGGCGAACGTGAGGTCGAGCGGCGGCCGGCTCGCGATCTGGCGGCGCGCGGCTTCGACGACCTCTTCGCCCCACGCGGCGCGCCAGCGTTGTTCGACATCCGCCGGGAGGTGCGGAGCATCGCTCACGGTGACGCCGCGCCTCAGGAGCGTTCCCAAAACCCCGTGCACCAGCCGGCGCGGGCCGCCGTCGACCAGCGGAAGCGCCGTCGCGACCAGCGCGTGATCCGGCGTGCCGAGGCCGATCTTCTGCGCGAGCGCGATGCGCAGCACCATTCTCGCTTTGCTGTCGTCCGGCAGGCGCTGGCGAGTCGCGCCGTCAATCAGTGCATCGAGATCGGGCAACCGGCGCAACGCCTCGCCGGCGATCGCGATTGCGAGCGCGTGGTCGGCGGGTGCCAGGCCGCGCACCCGTGCCGCTGCCGAATCGAGCGTCTGGCCGCGCCTCAGCACGCCGTCGAGCATCTGCAGCGCCGCGCGCCTGGCGCCGAGCCCTTCAACGCTTGGCATGAGCCGCCCTGCCCGCCATTTTGGCGCGATGAAACGCCCGAAGCATCTCAGTGCGCCCGCCCATCTCCGTCCATCGCCGCCGCTGCCCGAGCCGGGAGGGACGCAACCGGCAACCGGCCCCGCGGGCGAGGAGAAGAGGCTCGATCCGACCCGCTACGGCGATTGGGAAAAGAACGGAATCGCGGTCGATTTCTAGACGCCCTCCGCGCGCGGCGGCCGCGAGAGCAGCGCGTCCAGCGCCTCGTCGACGGTGGCGCGTCCCGCGACCAGTGCATCGACGGCATCGACGATCGGCATCTCGACTCCGTTGCTCCGCGCGAGGCGGGCCAGCACCGGCGCCGTGAACGCCCCTTCCGCAACGGTGTTGCGGTTCGCGAGCAGATCGGCCGCGCGCTTGCCCTCGCCGATTCCGACGCCGAGCGAATAATTGCGCGAGCTGGTCGACGAGCAGGTCAGCACGAGATCGCCGAGGCCGGACAGCCCCGAAAGCGTCTCCCGCTTGGCCCCGAAGGCGAGCCCGAAGCGGCGCATCTCGGCGAAACCGCGGGCGATCAGCGCCGCGCGCGCGTTCTGGCCGAGCCCCCTGCCCTCGACGACTCCGCAGGCGATCGCGAGTACGTTCTTGACTGCACCGCCGATCTCCGCCCCCGCGACATCGTCGCTGACGTAGATCCGGAAGGTGGGCTGAGCGATTCGGTCGCGGAGCCGTTCGGCAAGGCGAAGGTCCTCGGCGGCGAGCGTGACCGCCGTCGGCAGACCTTGCGCGACCTCGTGCGCGAAGGTCGGTCCGGAGAGGACGGCGACCGGCGAGGTCCGGCAAACCTGCCGCGCGACCTCGTGCAGCAACTCGCCCGAGCTTTCCTCGATTCCCTTCGAGCACAGGACGAGCGGCATGTCGGGGCACGGCATCCGCTCGAGCACTGCGCGCATGTGCTGGGCGGGCGTCGCGACCAGCCACGCATCGCAGCCGGCGAGCTCGGAGAAGTTGCCGGTCGCGCGGATCGCGCGCTCGAGTTTCAGCCCGGGCAGGTAGATGGCGTTCTCGTGGATTCGGTTCACGGCCGAGACGACATCGTCCTCGATCGCCCACAGGAGGGTTTCGCGCTCCCCCTGCGCCGCGATCTGTGCGAGCGCCGTCCCCCAGGCGCCGCCGCCGATCACGCCGATTCGCTCGATGCTCATGCCTTGACGCCCGCGCCGCGCACCTTTTCGGCGCTCGCATCGAGCGGCCACCGCGCGCGCGCCGGTGCGTCGAGGCTATCGACGAGGCCGGCTGCAAATCGCTCTGCGCCGGCCCAGGCGATCATCGCGGCATTGTCGGTGCAGAGCCATGCGGGCGGGATGCTGAAGCGGCGGCCCTCGGTCGTGGCCAGCGCCGAGAGCGCAGCGCGGATCGCCTGGTTGGCTGCGACTCCGCCCGCCACCACCAGCGCGGGCGCATTGCTCCGTCCGAGGGCGACGCGGGTGCGGTCGACGAGGCAATCGACCACCGCCTGCTGGAAGCTCGCGGCGACGTCGTCGGGGCGGAACTCGCCGGAGGCGACTGCCCGCTGCACGGCGCTCTTCAGGCCGGCGAAGGAGAAATGCGGCTCGCCCGAGCCGACCAGCGGGCGCGGCAGCGGAACGGCATTGGAATCGCCGTCTCTCGCGAGCGCTTCGATCGCAGGGCCGCCGGGGTAAGGAAGGCCGAGAAGCTTTGCGGCCTTGTCGAATGCCTCGCCCGCGGCATCGTCGATCGTCGTCGCAAGCCGCCGGTATTCGCCGACTCCGCGCACCTCGAGCAACTGGCAGTGGCCGCCCGAGACCAGCAGAAGGAGGTAGGGGAAACCGAGGTCCGGGTTGACCAAACGCGGACTGAGCGCGTGGCCCTCCAGATGATTGACGGCGATCAGCGGCTTGCGGGCGGCGAGCGCCAGCCCCTTGCCCGCGAGCAGCGCGACCATCACGCCGCCGATCAACCCCGGACCGGCAGTCGCCGCAACCGCGTCCACATCCCCGACCGAGATATTCGCGTCGCCAAGCACCTGCTCGACCAACTTCGGCAAAATCTCCACATGCGCACGCGCCGCGATCTCCGGGACCACGCCGCCGTAGGGCTGGTGCGCCTGCGTCTGGCCGACGACCGCCTGCGCAAGGATGCGCCGGTCGCTCGTGACCAGCGCCGCGGCGCTGTCGTCGCATGAGGATTCAAGACCGAGAATGATGGCCATTTCGTGCGCGACCCTTTGCCTGAAGGCGCAGCAATGCACTAGGGGTGAGCCGATGCAGGGACTTCGCCTCGGGACTCGCGGATCGGCGCTGGCGCTGGCGCAGGCGCGAAAGGTCGCCGCCGCGATCGAGACGGCACAGCGCTGGCCCGACGGCTGGGTCCAGATCGTCGAGATCACGACGACGGGAGACAAGGTCAAGGACCGGCCGCTTGCCGAGATCGGCGGCAAGGGGCTGTGGACCAAGGAGCTCGA
>JAICXO010000105.1 GCA_025980335.1 Sphingomonas sp.
CAGCGTCAAGGCGACGACGACGGAGGGGCTCGGCTTCGTTGGGCGGCGCGAGGGTATCGCTGCGCAGGCGGTGGCGAACATTCGAATGGGATTTCTGGATTGAGCGACTTTCTTCTTCCCGACTCCCTCGTCGACAAGGCACGCGAGGTGGTCGATGCGAACCGCGCCGCCGGCCGCCGGCTGGCGGTCGCGGAAAGCTGCACCGGCGGGCTCGTCAGCGCCGCGCTGACGGAGATCCCCGGCTCTTCCGACGTGTTTGAAGCAGGTTACGTAACCTACTCGAATGCTGCCAAAGTCAGCGAGCTCAAGGTCTCGGAAGAAGTGGTCGATACCTTCGGCGCCGTGAGCGTCGCGACCGCTTGGGCGATGGCTCGGGGAGCGCTCGCGGCGTCGGAAGCCGATGTCGCGGTTGCGATCACCGGCATTGCCGGTCCGGGCGGCGGAACACCGTCGAAGCCGGTCGGTACGGTCGTGTTCGCGCGCGCCGAGCGCGATGCCGACCCGGCGCGGATCGTCGCCGACCAGAAATTCTTCGATGAAAAGAGCCGCTCGGGCGTGCGCCTTCAGGCGGCGCTTTGCGCGCTCGAGCTCTTGATGCCGTAGAGCGCAGCGGCGCGCTGCTCGAACGCGCTGGTCATGCGCCTCAGCGCCCGGTCGAACATCGCGCCCGCAAGGGTTTCGAACAACCGCGACCTAAAGGCGAAATCCACCGAAAAATGGAGGTCGGTCCCGCCGTCGCTCGCGCGGTCGAAGGTCCATTCATTGTGCAGATATTTGAGCGGTCCCTCGACATAGTCGACGCAGATCTTGTGCGGCCGGTCCTTCACGACGCGGCTCGTGAACCGCTCCTTGAAGGCGTTGAACCCAACCACGAGGTCGGCGACGGTCTCGGTCTCGCTCGACGAACGCACCCGGACGGCAACCACCCAGGGGAGGAACTCGTCATAGTCCTGCACGTCGGCGACGAGGTCGAACAATTGCTCGGGCGTGTACGGCAAGTGCCGGGTTTCGCTGTGGCGCGGCATGGCTTCATCCTCCCCACGATTTCGTGGGGAGGGGGACCGCCGAAGGCGGTGGAGGGGTCTCGTGTCGGAAGGAAGAAGACCCCTCCACCATGCTACGCATAGTCCCCCTCCCCGGCCAATGCCGGGGAGGACGCCTTGATCCGCGCCAGGCGTGCCGCGCGCATCTTCTGGAAATCGTCGCCCGCGTGATAGCTGGAGCGGGTCAGCGGCGACGCGGCGACGAGCAGGAAGCCCTTCGCCCGCGCGATCGCGGCATAAGCGTCGAACGCCTTCGGGCTGACGAACTCCTCCACCTTCGCGTGGCGCGGCGTGGGCTGCAGATATTGGCCCAGGGTCAGGAAATCGACTCCGGCCGAGCGCATGTCGTCCATCACCTGATGGACCTCGAGCCGCTGTTCGCCGAGGCCGACCATCACGCCCGACTTGGTGAAGATTTGCGGCGCCTTTCGCTTCACGCTCTCGAGCAGCCGAAGCGACGCATAGTAACGCGCGCCGGGCCTGATCGTCGGATAGAGCCGAGGCACGGTCTCGAGATTGTGGTTATAGACGTCGGGCCGGGCCGCGACGATCGCGTCCACCGCGGCCTCGCTCTTGTTCCGGAAGTCGGGCGTCAGGATTTCGATCGTGGTCGTGGGCGTGTTCCGCCGAAGCGCTTCGATCACCTTGACGAACTGCGACGCACCGCCGTCGGGCAGATCGTCGCGGTCGACGCTCGTCACCACGATGTGTTCGAGGCCGAGCTCGGCCGCAGCGGTCGCGACATGCTCCGGCTCGAGCGGGTCCACGGCGCGCGGCATGCCCGTCTTCACGTTGCAGAAGGCGCACGCCCGGGTGCACGTGTCGCCGAGGATCATCACCGTCGCGTGCTTCTTGGTCCAGCACTCGCCGATGTTCGGGCACGCCGCCTCCTCGCACACGGTCGCGAGGTTGAGATCGCGCATCAGCCGGCGCGTCGCGTGATAGCCTTCGCTCACGGGCGCCTTGACGCGGATCCAATCGGGCTTGCGCTGCTTGGGAGGGACTGCCGCGGGAGCGTTCATGGGCGCGAGATAGCGACTGAGTCCGAGCCTTGCCACCCCTGCCACGATGCGCCTAGCGGACGCGCATGCCGTACATGAAACAGCTGATTGAAGGCTACCGCCGCTTTCGCGAGAATGACTGGGCGCACGAACGTGCCCGCTGGGCCGAGCTCGCGGAGGGCCAGCATCCGCAAGTGATGATTCTGGCCTGCGGCGACAGCCGGAGCGACCCGTCCCAGATCTTCGATGCGAAGCCCGGCGAGATGTTCGTCGCCCGCAACATTGCCGCGCTCGCGCCTCCCTACGAAACCAGCAGCGGTTTCCATGGAGTCTCCGCCGCGCTCGAGTTCGCGGTCACGCAGCTCAACGTCGGCGAACTCCTGGTGATGGGCCACGGGATGTGCGGCGGCTGCGCGGCCGCGCTGACCGGCAATTTCGACGATGTCCCGCCGGGCGAAGGGCATTTCATCGGCGACTGGGTGCGGATGCTCGACGATGCGCGCGACAAGGTGCGGGCGCGCCATCCGCAACTCGACCGCGCGGCGTTCCTCGACATGGAGCATGAGGCGGTGAAGGTCAGCCTCGCCAACCTTCGCACCTTTCCGTGGATCGCCGACCGCGAGAAAGATGGGCGCGTGAAGCTTCACGGCGCCCATTTCTCGATTTCGGAAGGCCGGCTTTACGTGCTCGACGAGGCGGAAGGAACCTTCCGCCCCGTCTGAGCAGCGCTACTTAGCACCTTGTGTTGTAATTGTAATGCGGCTGGCCGTTCGAATCGACGTAATAGCAATAGCCGCGGGTATCACGATAATATTGGTGACCGCCGATCACCGCGCCGACGACGCCGCCGAGCGCCGCACCGGCAATCGCACCGGCTCCGGTGCCGATGCCCGGAAGGACCGAACCGGCAAGCGCTCCGGCGCCCGCGCCGATGGCCGCGCCCGTCGCAGTGCTTGCAACCTCATGGTCGTACGCCGGAGTGGTTGCGCAGCCGCCGAGCGCGAGACTGCTCGCTGCCGCGGCCGTGATGAGTAGACGTTTCATTCGATCCTCCTTCGAAGTCCCCTTGAAGAAAACAGTGCATCTGCGGCTGTTTCGTTCCTGAAATCCGACGAAGCTCCCATGAAGCGTGGCAAAAACGGAATGGAACGGGGCTCGAAAAGCAAGCGGCGGGGCGGAGGAACAAGCCTCCGCCCCGCCGTGCAGCTTCAATAATCGGTCAGTGCAGCGTCGCGCGTGCGCCGCGGCCGCCGACTAGCACCTGGTGTTATAGTCGTAGTGCGGCTGACCGTACTGATCGACGTAATAGCAATAGCCGCGGGTGTCGCGGTAATATTGGTGCCCGTTTATGGTCGCGCCGAGCACACCGCCGAGGATTGCGCCGGCGACCGCGCCGGTTCCCGGCCTGATGCCCGGAAGCACTGCACCGGCCACCGCTCCGCCGACGGCGCCGATCGCAGCACCGGTCGCGGCGTTGCCGAGCTGGCTGTTGCCGCCATAATATGGCTGGCCGTAGCCGTTGTAGCCGTAGCCATTGTTGTAATAGCCGTTGTTGTACCCGTACGGACTATAACCGTAGCCGTATTCGTTCGGGTAAGTGGCGCAGCCGGCCACCGAGATGCTCGCGGCGGCAAGGACTGCAGCTAGTCCAAGTTTCTTCATTTCTCTCGTCCCTTCCACATCGCGCCCCCTGTCGCGGCATCAGTGCTTCAAGCGGCGTTTCGTTCCCGCACCGATCATCCGCGGTTCAGCCGCCGCGGCGCTCGCGCGTTGAGCGGTGGTCATTCCGCGGCGCTACGCTACAGGAGCGCGGAGGAAGAGGACTCGAGGATGCGCGAACGCCTGCCCGAACAGGAAGCCAACATCGCCCTGCTGATCGATGCCGACAACGCCAGCCCCGACCATCTCGACGACGTGCTTCTGGTTCTTGGCGAGCTCGGCACCATCAACATCCGCCGCGCCTACGGCAATTGGGCCAAGGCCAGCCTCAAGGGTTGGGGCCAGCTCACCGGGCTTCACTCGATCGTTCCGATGCAGCAGTTCGACGTCGTCAAGGGCAAGAGCGCGACCGACATGCGCATGACGATCGACGCGATGGATCTCCTCTACCGCGGCAGTGTCGACGGCTTCGGGATCATGTCCTCCGACAGCGACTTCCTGCCGCTCGCGCAGCGCATCCGCGAGGATGGGCTCCAGGTCTACGGCTTCGGAACCGCGAAGACCCCCCTCTCCTTCCAGCAGGCCTGCAGCCGATTCTTCGATGTCGGCGCGCTCGCGCTCGACGATGAGGAAGAGCTGGAGCAGCCGGCAATCGCGAAGGGCCAGCGGCCGGTCGATCCGGAGCTGCTCCAGGTACTCGGCTCGGCCTACAAGGCGTCCAAGCGCGACGAGGAGGGCTACACACCCCTTTCCGAACTTGGCCAGCGGGCCAAGGCCGTCTCCAGCTTCGCCGCGCGCAATTACGGGTTCACGCGCCTCTCTGATCTCATCAAGGCAGTCCCCAATTTCGAAGTGAAGTCGGGCGAGGACGGCCGCCTGCTCGTCAAGCGCCTCCGCTGAGCTGTTGCAACTGTGGATCGATCGTCCACAGAATTTTCGTGTCCGCGCCGATTCGTCCTCTGTTGTCGAGTCGACACACACGCCTAGTTTTGACGTCATGCCGGAACCAGCGAGCGACTCGCTGGTTTGGGAGTCCAACCTGAATTGCATGCACACCGGGGCAAGCTTGACTGCGCACAATCCTGAACTTTTGCTCGGCGAGGCGTTGAGCGCACTTTCGTCGGGATCCGGCTGGAGCGCGGTTCTCGACGAACTTGCGGTGCCGATCTACACCACCGACAACGAAGGCGCGGTCACCTATTGGAACCGCGCATGCATCGAGCTCGCCGGGCGCGAGCCCGAACTCGGTCGCGACCGCTGGTGCGTCACGTGGCAGATTTACACCACCACCGGCGAGTTCATGCCGCACGACCAATGCCCGATGGCCGAGGCGATCAAGTCCCGCCGGCAGGTCCGCGACAAGGTCGCGATCGCGCTGCGCCCGGACGGCTCGCGCGTGGCCTTCCGCGCCTACCCGACACCGCTGTTCGACAGCCAGGGAGGCTTCACGGGAGCGGTCAACATGCTGGTCGACGTCAGCGACGAGCAGGTCGAAGCGCTTGGCGACCAGGCCGAGCGCTGCCGGCGACTCGCCGACGCCACCTTCAACCGCGAAGTTTCGGACATGCTCGGCACGATGGCCGAAGGGTACGAGCGCACGGCCGAGGAGCTGTCGAAGAAGCGGCCTTCCTAGGACGGCTGTTTCGCCGGCTCGATCTCGAGCGGCGGCATTTCGACGATCGCGTAGGTCCCCGAGGCAATCCCGATCTTCGCCTTGTCGAGCGCGGCCAGGATTTCGCGGCTCATTGCGTCCTTGATGTTGCGGATGCCGTGATCGGGGGCGAGGAAGCGGACGGTCAGCTCGAGCCAGTTGTCTGTGATCCGCCAATAAACGCGCGGATCGATCTCGCCGACGTTGATGCCGAAGCTGTCATGCAGCCTCTTCACTTCATCGTGACCGATCTTTTCCTCGGTGACGGCATGGCGCTGGGCCGCTTCGATCAACGCCTTCTCCGCCGTCGCGCGATCGTCCTGGTAGCGGATCGGAAGCCGCATCTCGTCCCAGATGTAGGGAAATTCGTGCGTGTAATTGTACACCGGCTCGTCGAATACCTTGTCGTTGGTGACGGTGACGATCCGGCCGGTGAACTGGCGGCTGTGCACCCACATCGCGGGGTCAGTACCGGGATCGACCTGCGGCGGCTGGCCCATTTCCATGATGTGCGTCTGCATGAAGCTGAGGCTGATGACGTCGCCCCTCGCGCCGCCCATCACGATCCGATCGCCGACGTTGAAGGTCTTGCCGCGAAGGATCACGAAATAGCCGGCGACAGCCGTGATCACCCGCTGCAGCGCGAACGCGACTCCGGCGCCGATCAGTCCGAGCGCCGCCGCAAGCCGCGCCGGATTGTCGAACCAGATCGACATGATGCCGAGGATCAGGATCGCGGCGATGATCAGGCTGACGCCCTGCTTCGCCCAGAACTGGAAGCGCGTGCCGCTGCGGCTGCCGATGAACAGCCCGAGGAAAGCGCGCAGCAGCCAGGTGATCACAAACGCGACAAGGATGAATCCGATCGTCAGCAGCAACTTGTGCAAATTGTCCGACGTGGCGCCGATGAGGGTGATGCCGAAGATCTTCGCACCATGGACCGGCGCTGCCGCGGCTGCGTTGCTCTGAACCGAGCCGGCCGTGTTCAGGAGGTCGCCGATGCCATGCTGCACGGCGCCCTCAACCGGACGCGCAAGCGGAAGGTTCCGGCGGCAACGGCCGGAACAGCGCTCCGCATCGGCCGTTCCGTTCGCCAGAGGAGAGCGCCATGGACAACCGCCGCACCGAAACTGCCCGCGAAACCGACGACAGCGACATCATCGATCGCGACAGCTCAGAATTCGAGCCGCACGAGGGCGGAAGCTCGGGCGGGAACCTTCAGGAGGACATCGCGACTCAGGCCGAGCTCGACCGGGTCCGCGATCCCGAGGCGATGGACGGCGTCGACAAGCAGGACGACATCAATCACCAGCAGCGCTACCCGCCGCGGCACCCGGCCGACAAATCGTCGGGCGGCGATGGTTCAGAGTAGCTCCAGCTCGACCGTCACCTCGTCGCCGGCGGCAATGCCGGCCTTGCGCCGAACCTCGGCCTTTACCGGCAGGAAATAGCCGCCGCTCTTCATCGGAAATACCGATGTCCGCCAAACGACGCCTCCGATCATCGCTTGAACCCGTGCCGACCTGAATCCGCGCATCTCGGCGAGACAGTGGGCGCGGATTTCATCGGATTGCTCGTCCGGCACGGTGAGAAAGTGCCAGCTCCCGTTCTCGCCGGTCCAAAGCCACAGTGGCCCCGTGACGGTGATCATTGGCTGTGCCCCCGCGAAGGCAGGCTCCTGCAGGAGCCTTCAGGCGAAGCAGTCATGCAACGACGCCACGAGCAGACTTTCGCTGAAGCTCCAGTCGCCATCTTGGGTCGCCGGTAGCGGACTACCGCGTCAGCTTTCGATAGCTCGTCCGGTGCGGCCTTGTGGCCTCCTCGCCGAGACGCCGCACCTTGTCTTCCTCGTAGGCTTCGAAATTGCCTTCGAACCAGACCACCTGGCTGTCCCCCTCGAATGCCAGGATGTGCGTCGCGAGCCGGTCGAGGAAGAAGCGGTCATGGCTGATGATGACCGCGCAGCCGGCGAAATTCTCGATCGCCTCCTCCAGCGCGCCCAGCGTTTCGACGTCGAGGTCGTTGGTCGGCTCGTCCAACAGCAGCACGTTGCCGCCGCGCTTCAGCATCTTGGCGATGTTGACTCGATTGCGCTCGCCGCCCGACAGCTTCCCGACATTCTTCTGCTGGTCCTGCCCCTTGAAGTTGAACGCGCCGACGTATGCGCGGGTCGACTGGTCGTGGCCGTTGACCTTCATGTAGTCGAGCCCGTCGGAGATCTCCTCCCACACGTTCTTGCTGCCGTCGAGGTGATCGCGGCTCTGGTCGACATAGCCGAGGTGCACGGTCGGCCCGATGTCGACCTCGCCGCTATCCGGCTTCTCCTGCCCGGTGATGATCTTGAACAGCGTCGACTTGCCGGCGCCGTTGGGGCCGATCACGCCGACGATGCCGCCCGGCGGCAGGGTGAAGGACAGATTTTCGAACAGCAGCTTGTCGCCATAGGCCTTGGTCACGCCGTTCGCTTCGATGACCTTGCCGCCAAGCCGCTCGGGCACCTGGATGAGGATTTCCGCTTTGCCGGGAACGTACTTTTCCTGAGCGGCGACGAGCTGGTCGAACTTGGCGATACGCGCTTTCGACTTCGTCTGGCGTCCCTTCGGCCCCTGCCGGATCCACTCGAGCTCGTCCTTGATCGCCTTCTGGCGGCCGGACTCCTCGCGCTCCTCCTGCTCCATCCGCTTGGATTTCTTCTCGAGATACGTCGAGTAATTGCCCTCGTACGGGAAGTATTTCCCGCGATCGAGCTCGAGGATCCAGCTCACCACATTGTCCAGGAAATAGCGGTCGTGGGTGATCATCAGCACCGCGCCCGGATATTCCTTGAGGTGGTTTTCGAGCCACTGAACGCTTTCGGCGTCGAGGTGGTTGGTCGGCTCGTCGAGAAGCAAGATCGAGGGCTTCTGGATC
>JAICXO010000024.1 GCA_025980335.1 Sphingomonas sp.
CGGCGGCTCTGCTGTTCAACCGGGAGACTTCGATGGCCGACCTCATCTTCTACACCAACCCGCAGTCGCGCGGGCGAATCGTCCGCTGGATGCTCGAGGAGGTGGGCGTCGGGTATCAAACCGAGCTCGTTGCCTACGATCAGCTGAAGAACGAGCGCTATCTGGCGGTCAACCCGATGGGCAAGGTGCCCGCGATCAAGCACGGCGACCATGTGGTCACCGAATGCGCGGCGATCTGCGCCTATCTCGCCGACGTCTTCCCCCAGGCCGAGCTCGGCCCGCGCGAGGACGAGAAGGCCGATTACTACCGCTGGTTCTTCTACGCCGCGGGTCCGCTCGAGGCTGCGGTGTCGAACCAGGCGATGGGCTGGGTGCCGACTCCGGAGCGCGAGCGGATGTTCGGCTACGGCAATTTCGACAAGGTCGTCGCCGTCCTGGACGAGCTGCTCAGCCTCCACAACACCGTCTGCGGCGACCGTTTCACCGCGGCCGATGTCTATCTCGGCTCACACATCATCTTCGGCATGCAGTTCGGCCTCCTTCCGGAGAAGGAGAGCTTCGTGAACTACCGCGACCGGCTGCAGTCGCGAGAAGCGTACAAGCGCGCCACCGAGATCGACGAGCGCGCGCAGGCCCAGATGCAGCCGCAGCCCGCCTGATTATCCTCCCCACGATTTCGTGGGGAGGGGAACCATGCGAAGCGTGGTGGAGGGGTCTTGGTCAGCATGGCGAAGAGAAGACCCCTCCACCGCCTTCGGCGGTTCCCCTCCCCAGCAAATGCTGGGGAGGAAAGCGCAAAAAAAAAGGGCCGGCGGATCGCTCCACCGGCCCTTCCGATTGTGTCTGTTCCCGACCTAGCGCCGGTTGCCCATGAAGCGGAGCAGGAACAGGAACATGTTGATGAAGTCGAGATAGAGGTTGAGCGCTCCCATCACAGCGCTCTTGGCCATCGCTTCGCCGTTGCCCGCGACTGCGAAATAGATGCTCTTGATCTTCTGCGTGTCGTAGGCAGTCAGCCCGGCGAAGATCAGCACGCCCAGCGCGCTGATCGCGAGGTTCAATCCGGGGGAGCGCAGGAACAGGTTGATGAGCATCGCGACGAACAGCCCGACCACGCCCATGATGAAGAACGTGCCCATCGCCGAGAGGTCGCGCTTGGTGGTGTAGCCGTACAGGCTCAAGCCGAGGAAGGCCGCGGCAGTGGCGAAGAACGCCTGCGCGACCGACGCTCCCGTATAAACCAGGAACAGGCTCGAGAACTGCACGCCGACTAGTGCCGCATAGACCCAGAACAGAGCCTGCGCCGTGCCTGCCGAGATCCGGTTGATGCCGAAGCCGAGCATGAACACGATCGCCAGCGGCGCAAACAGCGCGATCCAGAACAGCGGAGTCGCCTGGCCGGTGGCCGGGTTCACGATCAGATTAATGAGGCTGCTGTTGGCGAAGCCCATGGCGATGATGCCGGTCAGCAGCACGCCCGACGCCATGTAATTGTACACCGACAGCATGTACGACCGGAGGCCCGCATCGCGGGCGGCGCGCGGAACGCCGACCGTCGCGGTCGTGTTCACGCCGGTCGTGCGCGGGTCTTGCCAGATGGCCATATCGTCTCCTTTGCGTAAGGGGCGAATGTGCCCCTTGCTCCCTGAACATATCGTGGATGCGCGAGGGGACTTCAAGCGAATCCGGACAGGCCGTCCCCTTCGGGAACAGACAGAGGGCTGGCCTGGGGCCGCACCCGACCTATATTCGCCCGCGCAATGGCCAGAAAAGCGACACTTCCCGCCGTCACCATCGTGATCGAGTGGGAAAATGCGATCGACGTCGAGGACAAGTGGACGAGCGCGGCGATGGCCGCGCTCGAGCGGGAAATCGCCGATGTCGCGCCGCGCATGGCCGCCAAGCCGCGGATCATGTACCTCTACGACCGCAACGCCGTCGATCCCGCAGTCATCGATAAGGCGCTTTGCGCCACGGCGCCGCGCCTGAGGGAGCTCGCCGATCTCGAGGTGATCCCGACTGACGGGCTCACCTACTACAAGCTCAAGAATTACGGCGTCGGCCGCTCGAAGACCGAGCTTTCGGTCATGCTCGACAGCGATGCCGCGCCGCAGCCCGGCTGGCTCGAGAACCTGCTGAAGCCTTTCGCCGACCCGAACATCATGGCGGTCGGCGGGTTCACGGTCCTCGGCTACGACGATTTGCTCTCCAAGACGTTCGCTCTGGGATGGATTTTCGATCTGCGCGAGGAGCGCTCGAAGACGGTCAAGCGCGAGAAAATCCATGCGAACAATTGCGCGGTCCGCACCGACTTCTTCCGCGCCAATCCGTTTCCGGACCTCCCCGCGTTCAAGAAGCAGTGCGGGTTCTGGCTTCGCGACCTCACCGCCAAAGGTTACGATTACACCCGGACCGCCGACGCCATGACCGTCCATGCGCCGCACCCGGGGTACAAGTTCCTCGCATGGCGCGCGTGGACCATGGGCCTCGACCGGGACTACCAGGCATTCCAGACGGCAACCCGCTCGCGGCTCGGCCGCCTCGGCTTCGCGTTCAAGTTCTTCGGCGGCAAGGTCGGCAAGGGCTGGTGGCGGATCTGGACCAGGGGTCGGAATGTCGACCTGCCCGTCTGGCAGCGGCCGGCCGCCATGGCGATCATCCTAGGCTTCTACGGCGTCGGCCTCGCGGGCGAGATCGGAAGCGCCCTCACCCGAAGCTTCGAGCCGTTGCCGGCGCCCGCACCCGCGCCGCAACCGCGAAAGCCCGCGACCGCCTGAACCCGAACCCGGCCGCATATTGTCGCGGCACGGGCTTTCTGTAGATTGCTGCCCGAGAGGGGAGCAGCGCGTTGGCGAGCCTGGAACTCAAAGGCATTCGCAAGTCGTTCGGCTCGACGCCAGTGCTCGACGACGTTTCCCTGACCCTCGAATCCCGCGAGTTCATCGCTTTTCTCGGCCCCTCGGGCTCGGGCAAATCGACACTGCTGAGGATCATCGCCGGCCTCGAAAGTGCCGATGCCGGCGAAGTCTGGCTCGAGGGCCGCCGGATCGACCAGCTCCCGCCCGGCGACCGCGGAGTCGCCATGGTCTTCCAGCATTACGCGCTCTACCCGCACATGAGCGTTCGCCAGAACATGGCGTTCGGCCTCAGGAACGCCCGCGTGCCGAGCGAGGAGATCGACCGGCGGATCGCGGACGCCGCCGCGGTGCTCGAAATCGAGCCGCTGCTCGAGCGCAAGCCGGCGCAGCTCTCGGGCGGCCAGCGCCAGCGGGTCGCGATCGGCCGCGCGCTGGTCAAGGAACCCAAGCTCTTCCTCCTCGACGAGCCTCTGTCCAACCTGGATGCCGCGCTTCGGCTGCGCACCCGCGTCGAGCTCGCGCAACTGAAGCAGCGAGTCGACGCGGCGGTGATCATGGTCACCCACGATCAGGCCGAAGCGATGACCCTGGCCGACCGCATCGTGGTGATGAACGATCGCCGAATCCAGCAGGTCGGGCCGCCCATGGAAATCTACCGCCGCCCGGCGAACACCTTCGTCGCCCAGTTCGTCGGCTCGCCGGCGATGACGCTTGCGCCTGCATCGCTGGTCGAGGGCGACGGCGAGTTCGCGGTGCTCGAGCTCGGCGACGGAACGCTGGTCGAAACCCGGGTGCCCCGCTCGGTCCTGCCCGTCGGCGGCGCGCTCCGGCTCGGAATCCGCCCCGAAGCGGTGCGCGTCGGCACAAGCGGCACGAAAGCGAAAGTCGATTTGGTCGAGCGGCTGGGCGAGCGGACGCTCGTCTATGCCCGGCTGGCCGACGGACAACCGATCACGGCCGAGGATTCGGGCAACAGCAGCCTCAAGATCGGCGACGAAGTCACGCTCGAGTTCGACGGAGCCGCCGCTCACCTGTTCGACGCCGAGGGCAACGGCTACCATCGGGCCGGCTCATGACCAGCGCGCGCGACTGGCGAGGACTCCTGTTCGTCGCGCCGTTCGTGCTGCTCTACGCGCTGATCCTCGTGTTCCCCCTGTTTCGCGGGCTTTGGCTCAGTCTCAGGCAAGTCGATATTTTCGGCGCCGGTCATTTCGTCGGGGCCGCCAATTACGCGCGTCTCGCGCACGATCCGATCTTCGCGGCCTCGATGAAGAACACCTTCGTCGTCACGCTGATGATCGTGCCGGTGCTGACGGTGTTATCGCTGGCGCTCGCACTCGCGCTCAATCGCGCGACGAAGGGCGCAGCAATCTTTCGCGGCATCTTCTTCTCGTCGGCGGTCCTTTCCGTGACCATCGTCACCCTGATCTGGCGCTTCGTGCTCGCGCCGGACGCGGGGCTGGTCGGCGACCTGTGGATCGCGCTCGGATGGACTCCGCTGCCGTTCCTCAGCGATTCGCGTCTCGTCCTTCCGGCACTCGCGATCACGACCATCTGGTGGTCGGTCGGTTTCCCGATGCTGCTTTTCCTCGCCGGGCTGCAGCAGATCCCCCGCGACATGTATGAAGCCGCAGCGCTCGACCGCGCAGGCCGCTGGACGACCTTGTGGCGAATCACCGTCCCGTCGCTGCGCCGCACGATCGTGCTCGTCGTGATGCTCCAGACCGCCGCGCAGCTGCAGATGTTCGGCCAGTCGCAGCTGCTCACCGCCGGCGGCCCGAGCGGCGCGTCGCGCACCGCGGTCCTGTTCCTGTTCGAAACCGCGTTCGGACAGTGGGAGCTCGGCTATGCGAGCGCCGCGGCCGAAGTGCTGTTCCTGATCATCCTCGCGGTGACCGTTGCTCAATATTGGGCAACCGGCCGAGCGACTCCGCAGGGCAAATAAGTGGAGCGCGGCAAGCTTACGCCCGTCGGCTGGCTGCTCCTGCTGCTCGGTGCCGCGATCATGATCGCGCCGCTCGCCTGGACCCTGCTCCTGTCGCTCAAGAGCAATGCGGCGCTGGTCGGCCATACCGAGGCCGCGCTGCGGCCGCCCTACACGCTCGAGAATTACGGTGCGATCTTCGGCAACAGCCTGACGCTCAGATGGCTGCTCAACAGCACCATCGTCTCGCTCGGCACGACGGCCGGGGTGCTGATCCTCGCGAGTCTCGCCGGGTTCGGCTTTGCGCGGCTCGATTTCCCGTTCCGCCGCACCTTGTTCGTCATCGTCCTGCTAGGCCTTGCGGTACCCAGCCAGGCGGTGATCCTGCCGCAGCACGAGCTGTTCGCCTGGCTTCACCTGCACAACACCTACCCGGGCCTGATGCTTCCCGGCCTCGTCGCGCCGTTCGGCGTGTTCTTCATGACCACCTACATGCGCGGCATCCCGGTCGAGCTCGACGAAGCGGCGATGCTAGACGGCGCATCGCGCTGGACAATTTTCTGGAAGGTCATCCTGCCGCTGACGATCCCGGCGCAGTCGACGCTCGCCGTGTTCACCTTCCTCGGCAGCTGGAACGATTACTGGTGGCCGCTGATCAGCGCGACCCGGAGCGACATGTACACGCTGACCGTGGGTCTCGCCGCCGCGCAGATGAATTACGCGCAGACCAGCGGCCTCGGCTATCTGATGGCGCAGGCGGTGTTCGCCTCGATCCCGATCTTCATCGTCTACATCGTGTTCCAGAAGCAGATCGTCCGCGCGATGGCGGGCACGCGCGTCCGGTGAAGCGCCTCGCCGCCGCATTGATCGCCATCCTCGCGCTCGGAAGCTGCTCGCGCGGCGACCACAAGACGCACATCTATCTGCAGCGCTTCTTCGGCGAATGCGGCGCCGAATATGGCGGCAGCACCGACATCGCGCATGCCGAGGGCGAGTGCGGGATCATCACCACGATCGTCAACCGCTTCAACGCCGAGAACCCCGACGTGCACATCGACGTCAACGTCGTTGCGTGGCCCGGCTATCCACAGCTCACCGCGCAGATGGCGGCGCGCGATCCGCCCGACCTCGTCACCATGCACGAAGGCGTGATCACCGATTACGAAGCCAAAGGGCTGGTCGAGCCGGTCGAGCCATATTTGCAGGCAGCGCACATCTCGCCCGACGCGTTCACCGATGCCGCGCGGCGCGGAGTGACGATCGGCAACCACATCTATGGCCTTCCGATCGACACCCACGGCGGGCTGTTCCACGTCAATACGGCGCTGTTCGCCAAGGCCGGGCTGATGCGCGGCGGAAAGCCCGTGCTCCCGACTTCCGCTGCCGAGCTTATCAGCCAGGCTCATCAGTTCGAGCAGCGCACCGGCAAGCCTTATTTCATCCAGAGCCTTGTCGGCGATCCCGCCGGCGCCGCGCGCAACCTCTACACCTACATGATGGCGCAAGGGGCGGTGCTGTTTCCCGACCCCAAGCACATCAAGCTGAACACGCCGATCGGCGTAAAGGTCGCCAGCTTCTTCCGGCAGATCAACGTGCAGCATCTCGGAACGCTCAACATGGACACGCCGGCGGCGATCGCGGCGTTCGTGAACGGCGAAGGCGGCATTTATCCGACCGGCACCTGGATGATCGGATCGTTCCAGAAGGAAGCCGACACCCCAGGCCGTCCGCTCTACAAGAGCTACGCCGTCTTCCCCTATCCGCGACTGTGGGGCGAGCGCGTCGAATATGTGAGCGGCCACACCTGGGTGGTGCCGACGCGCAAGCGCAGCGCGAAGCAGCGCGAAGCCATCGCTCGCTTCTTCCGGTTCATGGCCGACCACGATTACGACTGGGCGCGCACCGGCCACATCCCCGCGTTCAAGGCGGTGCTCGACGATCCGCGCTTCAAGGCGCTTCCGCACCGCGCCGACATCGCGCCGCTCGCGTCGATGGGCCGGCCGCTTCCCGGCTACGTGCTCCGTCAGAACGCGATCGAGGGCATCGTTGGCGAGGAAGCTGCGGCAGCATTCACCGGGCAGAAGACCATTCCGAACGCGCTCGCGGAGGCCGAGCGGCGCGTCGACATCCTGCTCGCGCAGGTCGACTGACCAACCTTTGTTACTGTTGCCGGATTGCCGCTTGAATTGTTGCTATCCGGTGTCATACCAATGTCAGACAGCACTTCACGGATGTTGCGACAGGGGGCTCATCTATGCGGCGTGTGAACCATTTGCTTTGGTCGACGACTGCGCTTGCGGCAGCGGTCGGGATTTCCTCTCCGGCTGCGGCGCAGGATCAGCCGCTTCCGCCCAACCCCAACGCGACCGCGCAGCAGAACCCGGCGACGCCCGCCCAAAACGCGGATGCTCCGGCCGGCCAGACCGCGATCGTCGTCACCGGCCAGCGCCGCGCCTTGCAGTCGGCGCGCAACGTCAAACGCAACAGTCCCCAGATCGTCGATGCGATCGTCGCCGCCGACATCGGCAAGCTGCCGGACATCACCGTCGCCGAAACCGCCGCGCGGATCCCCGGCATCCAGGTCACGCGCGATCATGGCGAAGCGAACCTCGTGCTCGTCCGCGGCCTCGACCGCGACTTCTACACGACTACCTACAACAGCCGCGAAATCTTCACCGCGGAAACCCGCTCGGTCGCGCTTCAGGATTTCCCGTCCGGCGCGATCGCGGCGCTCGAGGCGTTCAAGACCTCGACCGCCGATCTGATCGAGCCCGGCATCGCCGGCGAAGTGAACGTCCGCTCCCGCCGCCCGTTCGACTTCAAGGGCTTCGAGCTCGACGGATCGCTGTGGGAGCTTCACTCGCGTCAGGCTGGCGGCTGGACGCCCAACGGGAACATCCTGGTCACCGACCGCTGGAAGGTCGGCGACGAGGGCGAGCTCGGCGCGCTGCTCAACTTCTCCTACACCAACATGCATTATCAGGATTCGATTTCGTCGAATGCCTATTATGTCGCGCCGTCTGTCGGCCCGACCGGATTCCGCGGGCCCGACTGGCCGTTCGTCGAATATGACGAGGCGCATCGCTACCGCCCGTCGCTGAACGGCGCGATCCAGTACCGCGCGAGCCCCGACCTCGAATTTTACGTCGAAGGGCTGTGGCAGGGCTTCCGCCAGCACATCGAGGACCGGCATTTCGAACAGCCGATCTGGGGCGGACAGACGTACACCAACCTTCAGCTGCGCCCCGGAAGCACCGATCTCCTCGACAGCGGCACAGTGTTCAATCCGTATCGCGGCCAGGGCTGGCAGGGCGGCACGCGAAATGCGACCAACACCTACCAGTTCGCCGCCGGCGGCAGCTGGGACCATGGGCCGCTGCGCGTGACGGCGGACGTTGCGCGCACCAGCAGCACGTTCACCGGCCAGACCGAGAGCGTCGACTGGGTGCTGTGCAACGGCAATTTCAATTGCGGCCAGACGGTCGACTTCGTGCTCGGCGCGCCCGGGCAGATGCCGACCTTCAACATCGAGAACTTCGACTACACCAATCCCGCGAACTATTTCTATCGCGGCTTCTTCGAAGAGAACCAGAAGGCGAAGGGCGAAGACTGGCAGGGTCGCCTCGACTTCGAATACCGGACGGCGAGCGAGTTCCTGTCGAAGATCCAATGGGGCCTGCGCTACGTCGACCGCGACGCGAGCCGCGTGTACGGCAGCCGCTACAGCACGGTGAACGGCAACACGCCGATCAGCGAAGTGCCGCTGGATTACGAGCTGTTCCGTCCCGGCTTCCGCGGCGCAGACGTCCAGCCTGGAGCGATCGTCTGGCCCGCGGCCACCTACGAGAGCATCCAGGACAATCTCGACCAGCTGCGTGCATTCGCCGGCTATCCCGAAGGCCCGCCGCCTTACGATCCCACCGCGAGCTTCAAGGCGAACGAGAAGAGCCTTGCGGGCTATGTCCAGGCCAATTGGGGATTCGACCTCGGCAGCGTCGGCGTCACCGGCCAGCTCGGCATTCGCGGAGTCCATGTGAACCGCACGATCAGCGGCACGCAGAGCAACGACACCGGTGCGGGGCTGACCTACACTCCGGTGAGCTACGACAACAAGGAAACCTACTGGCTTCCGAACCTCAACGCGAAGTTCCAGTTCAGCCGCGACCTGCTGCTGAGGCTCGCGGTGACGAAGACCCGCACGCGGCCGCAGTTCGAGGACCTCAACCCGTCGCTCAGCATCGGCCGGCCGCCCGACTCCTCGTGCGACCCGACGCAGACGCTGTGCGAGACCGGCGCGCACGGTGGCAATCCGAACCTCAAGGACTTGAAGTCGACCAACTACGACGCGAGCCTCGAATATTATTTCTCGCCGACCGGTTTTGCCGCCTTCGCAGCGTTCGATCACGAACTGGAAGGGTTCGTCACGCCATCGTCGTTCGACCTCGGCACATTGAACGGGTTCCCGGTGCGCGTGAGCGCTCCGATCAACTCGCTGAAGGGCCATGTGCGCGGGTTCGAGGCGCAGGTGAACACCTTCTTCGATTTCCCCGGCGTGCCCGATTGGGTTCACTGGTTCGGAATCCAGGCGAACCTCACGCGGCTGAACGCGGAGGCGAAATATCCGCGACCGGTGCTGGTGCTGGATCCGCAAGGCAACCCGATCATGGGGGACCTGACGACGGATCCGAGCGACCCGATCACGCGTCCGCTGCTCAACGTCTCGAAATGGTCGTACAACATCATCGGGATGTTCGAGCATGGGCCGCTGTCGGTCAGGCTCGCGTACAACTGGCGCAGCCCTTATTGGGGCGACTGGACTCAGATCGTCAGCGATCCGTCGACGCCCGGCACGCCCTATGTGCTCCAGCAGAAGGTCAAGCCAGGCGCCCGGCTCGATTTGTCGGCGAGCTACACGTTCATGGACCGGTTCACCGTCTTCACCGACTGGACCAATATCCTCTCGAACCCGCAGACGATCGACCTCGTCAGGACCGACTCGACCACGCCGCGCTTCGATCCGAGCGCGCCGAAGGTCAGCTTCCCATACCAGTGGCGCTACGAGGAGCGGATCCTTTCGCTCGGCGTCCGCTTCCGCTTCGGCGGAGAAAGCAGCAACGCTGCGCCGCCGCCGCCGGCCTATGTTCCGCCGCCTCCGCCGCCGCCGCCACCGGTCGCCGAGCCGGCGCCCGCGCCTCCTCCGCCACCGCCTCCACCACCGCCGTCGGTGCCGGAGCGCGGCTGAGAATCGGCGAGCTGAAACCACGAATGTTGGGCCGGAGGGCTTCCGTCCTCCGGCCTTTTTCTTAAGCTGACCTCGTGACGGACGGACCAGCGAAAACCCGTGTCGTGATTCTCGGCGGCGGCACGGCCGGCTGGATGACCGCCGCCGCGCTCGTCAATCAGCTCGGCCACGCGTGCGACGTGCGCCTCGTCGAATCCGAAGAGATCGGAATCGTCGGCGTCGGCGAGGCGACCCTGCCGCACATCCGCTTCTTCGTCGAAAGCCTCGGCATCGACGAAGCCGACTTCATGAAGGCAACCCATGCGACCTTCAAGGTCGGCATCGCATTCCACGATTTCGGCAGCATCGGTTCGCACTATTTGCATCCATTCGGCAGTTTCGGTGCGCCGCTCAACGACGTTCCGTTCCACCATTATTGGCTGCGGCTCCACGCCGCCGGACGTGGCGGCGAGATCTGGGATACGTCGATCTGCAACGTGATGGCGGACGAGTGCCGGTTCGAGCCGCCGCCGCCCGGCAGCCCGCTCTACAATTACGCCTATCAGTTCGATTCGACCCTGTTCGGTCCGTACCTGCGCAACTACGCGACCGCGCGCGGCGCGGTGCGCACCGAAGGCAAGGTGGTCGATGTCGAGCTCGAAGGCGAAAGCGGCGACGTGCGCGCGCTGAAGCTCGAAAGCGGCGAACGGATCGAAGGCGACCTGTTCGTCGATTGCTCGGGCTTTCGCGCGCTGCTCATCGGCGAGGCGTTGGGCGAGGAGTGGGAGGACTGGTCGCAGTGGCTCCCGTGCGACCGCGCGGTCGCGATGCCGTGCACGCCCGCCGATGCACCGCTCGAGCCCTATACGCGCGCGCACGCGATGAGCGGCGGCTGGCGCTGGCGGATCCCGCTCCAGCACCGCGTCGGCAACGGCTATGTCTATTCGAGCGCGCACATCAGCGACCAGGAGGCAGCCGATGCGCTCGCCCGCGTCGTCGAAGGCAAGGCGATGGCCGATCCGCGCGTGCTCCGCTTCCGCGCCGGCCGCCGCAAGCGCAGCTGGTCGCGCAACGTCGTCGCCATCGGGCTCTCGTCCGGGTTCCTCGAGCCGCTCGAATCGACCAGCATCTATCTCGTCCAGGGCGCGATCGCGCAGCTGATCGAGATGTTTCCCATCGGCCGTGTGCGCAGTGAGGACGTCGCCGAGTTCAACCGCGCGACGGACGTCGAATACGACCGCATCCGCGATTTCCTGATCCTCCACTATCACGCGACCAGCCGCGACGATTCCGAGTTCTGGAATCACGTCCGGACGATGGACGTGCCCGACACGCTGCACGAGAAGATGGACCTCTGGCGCCGCTCCGCGCGCGTCGCGAAATACAGCCAGGGGCTGTTTTTCGAGCCGAGCTGGGTCGCGGTATACCTCGGCCAGGGAATCGTGCCGGACGGATGGGACCAGCGCGCCGATGCCGCGCCGCTGCCCGAGCTGGAACGCGCCGTCGACCGGCTTCGGTGCCAGGTTGCGGAGCGCGTCGGCGCCATGCCGGATGCCGCGCAATTCCTCGCGACGCGCAATGCGTCGATTGGCTCCGTCGGATGAGCGAAGAGCGCGCAATCCGAACGATTGCCGTTGCAGGGGCCGGCACTGTCGGGCTCTCGGCCGCGCTCGCCTTCGCCCGCGCGCTCCCCCCAACAACCGTCACGCTGATCGAAACCGCGCCCGACGCCGCGGCACTCGCCGACATCGTCCCGACCACCTGGCCGGGGGTCAGCCGCTTCCACGTCGCAATCGGCATCGACGAACTGGAGCTCGTTCGTGCGGGGGCCGCAACCCACCATCTCGGCACGATTTTCGACGGCTGGTCGGCCGGCGGCGAGCAATGGGTCCACGCATTCGGCGACTACGGCAAGCCCGCAGGCGGCATCCCGTTCGACCAGCTGTGGTGGCGCGCGAATCGGAACGGCGAAGCGCTCGCCCACGATCTTTACTCAGTGGGCGCAGCGCTCGCGCGCGCGGGCAAGTTCGTGCACCCGGCGAGCGACTCCGCGTCACTCGGCTCGCGCTACAAATACGGGCTTCGTCTCGATCCCGAGCGCTATCGCGAGTTGCTGAAGCAGCACGTTGCCGGCGCAGGCGTCGTAACGCTCCGCTCCGACATCGGAGAGATCGAACGCGATGACCGCGGCATCGGCGCGCTCGTGCTCGCCGACGGCACGCGCGTCGAAGCCGATCTGTTCGTCGACTGCACCGGCCCTTCCGCGCGCCTCGTCGGCGCGGTGGACGACAGCTTCGAGGACTGGAGCGGATGGATGCCGTTCGACCGGCTCATCCTCGATGCCCACGAAAGCGCCGCGGTTCCGGCAACGGCGGACAGCGTGCGCGCCACGGATGAAGGCTGGTCAGTGGATTGGCCGCTCGGCGGCCGCACCGTGCGCGCGACGCTCCGCGTCGTCGGAAACGGCGTATCGCTGACCCGCGGCAGGCGCTTGCGCCCGTGGGTCGGCAACGTGCTCGCGCTGGGCGATTCCGCGACCGCGCTCGACCCGCTCCACGGATTCAACCTCGACCTTGCGCAACAGGCGATCCTGCTCGCGCTCGAGCTTCTGCCGGGCCGCGACTTCCCGTCCGTCGAGACCGACGAATACAACCGCCGCGCCGAGCAGCTCACCCGCCGCGCGCGCGATTTCATCGCGGTTCATTACCTGCGCTCAGGCCGCGCTTCAGGGGTGTGGCACGACTTCGCCGGTGCCGAGCCGCCCGACAGCCTCGCGCGCACGCTCGACCAGTATCGCTACCGCGGCCGGCTCCCCTACCACGAGGAGGAGATCGTCAGCCGCGACAGCTGGACCGCCGCGCTGATCGGGATGGGCGTACTTCAGGAGCACGCCGATCCGCAGGCAAGCGCCGTGCCGCTCGACAAAGCTGTCCGTGCCATGCGCGAGCTTGCCGGTGAGATCGATGCCACCGTCGCCTCGTTGCCGAGCTACGCCGACTATCTCGCGCGGATGATGCGCTAGCGGCTCACTCGGCGTTCTGCGGCCGCAGGCTCGGCGCGATCTGCGGCTTCCCGTCCTTCCAGAAGATCGGCGCGATATACAGGTAGCGCCGGTCGTCGACCTTGCGGCAACCGCTGCTCGCCTCCCATGCATGGAAGCTCATGAAGGCGTGGGAGCCCGCCTCGAAGATGCTCTGATGCCCCGGCCCGCTGAGACATCCCGCGTGCCGGTCGTAGAAGCTGTGCAGGATCGGGTTTTCGGCCGCGGCCTGGCATGGCCCGAGCGGGCCCGAGCAGCTGGCGTACCCCATCGCATAAGGCGAAAGCCCGCCCTCTTCGACGTTCCAGCCGAAGAAGCCGCCGGAAAAGAACAGCTCGTATCCTGCCGGCGAGCGGACCATCGTCGGGGCTTCGACCACACGGGCTTCCCAGCCCTGGTCGTCTTTGACCAGCTCCGCCGGCTGCCCGGTGACCGACAGTCCATCCGGCGCGAGCGGTTGACCCCACAGCGAGGTGCGCGCGTGCACCCGGTTCCCGTCATTCTTGAAATAGAGGTACAGCTTCCCGTCCGAGTCCCTGAACGCGTCCGCGTCGATGCTGCCGCCGAGATCCGTCTGACAGACGATCGGCTCGGCGTTGCTGTCAACGAACGGGCCGAGCGGATCGCTGGCGATTGCGACCCCGATGCACTGCGCGTTCTTCCTCGTGTCGCTCGCGGTGTAATAGAGCAAATATTTGTCGCCGAGCTGAAGCACTTCCGGCGCCCAGGTGAACCCTTCCTTCGCCCAGCTTCCGAGCCTCGGGAGTGCGTCGCGCTTCTTCCCGCTCGCATCGCCGACGAAGCTCCAGTGGATGAGGTCGCTCGACTGCGCCATCGGCACGTTGGGGCCGTTGTTGGTCGAATAAGCGATGAACCCGCTGCCGTGCGGAAGAACGAACGCGTCGGGGAAATCCTCCTTGAACACCGGGACGAACAGCGGTTCGACCGGCGCAGCCGCGGCGACGCACAGGATCGAAGCGGCGATCGCAACCGTCTTTGCCAGGGCACGGAATGTCGGCACGGGTTCCTCCGTCGTGCGACAGCCTAGCAATCGACGCCGCTTCCGCAACGGCAGTGACGCACCTATGGTCGCGGCGATGCGGATGTTCCTCGCCATTGCTGCCGCGAGCGTTGCGCTTGCCGGTTGCGCCGCACCGCTCGCCCGAGCAACGCCGACCTACGTCAATCCCGTTCTCGACGCCGACTTCCCCGATCCCACCGTGATCAAGGCGCCCGACGGTTCGTACTACGGATACGCGACGCAGACGCAGCGCGACGGCAAGTGGGTGAACATACAGCTCGCCCGCTCGGCCGACCTCGTGCACTGGGACTATCTCGGCGATGCGCTTCTTGCGAAGCCGCGCTGGGCCGCGGCGACTCAGGACTTCTGGGCTCCGGACGTGATCCGCGATGGCGCGCGATACATCATGTACTATTCGGCCAAGCCGGACACCTCGGACGAACGCCACGGACTGTGCCTCGGCGTCGCGACGGCGAACTCGCCGCTCGGCCCGTTCGTCGACATCGGCCATCCGCTTCAGTGCGGCTCGGGCTTCGTCAACATCGATCCGATGGCCCTCGACGACCCGGCGACCGGCAGGCACCTGCTCTACTGGGGATCGGGGTTCGAACCGATCAAGGTGCAGGAGCTGGGGCCCGACCGCATGTCCTTCGCTCCGGGAAGCGCGCCGAAGGACCTGGTCTGGCCGAGTCCGAACAAGAGCGGCTTTCCGGTGCTGGTCGAGGGCACATGGGTGACTCGCCACGGCGGCTATTTCTATTTGTTCTACTCGGGCGACAATTGCTGCGGACCCAAGGCGAACTATGCGGTGATGGTCGCACGCTCCCGCAGTGCGACAGGGCCGTTCGAAACGCTCGAGCAGGCCACGGGCAAACCCCACAGCATCGTCCTCGAAAAGTGGGGAGTATGGATCGCGCCCGGCCACAACTCGGTGGTCACCGACGGCGCGGGGCAAGACTGGATCGTCTATCATGCGGTCGACACAAGGCACCCGCGCGTGAAGCCGGGCGACGAGCTCAACACCCGCCGCGTGATGCTGATCGACCGCATTCGCTGGGTCGGCGGCTGGCCGGTAATCGATGGCCCCTCCGCGACTCCGGAGGTTGCGCCGGTCCCGTAGCGCCGCCGCACATTAACGGCATTGCCCGCGCGCGTGCGCGGTGCAACAGTGCGCGCATGGGGGAAGTCGAGGCACGCTCCTCGCTGTGGCGGTCGATCCGCATCGCGCTGCTCGCGCTTGCGGCCCTCCTCCTTGTGACCCCTGCTGCCATAACCGCTGCGCAGCCGAGCCGGATTGTCGCGGTCGGCGACCTCCACGGCGATTATCAGGCGTGGACCACGATCGCGCGCGCGGCCGGCCTGATCGATGCGTCGGGCCATTGGGCGGGTGGCCGGACGACGCTCGTCCAGCTCGGCGACATCCTCGACCGCGAGCCGGATTCGCTCAAGATCGTCCGCAGCCTCCAGCAGCTGCAAAAGGAGGCGCCGCGATCGGGCGGGCGAGTCGTCGTGGTCCTCGGCAACCACGAAGCGATGAACCTGCTCGGCGACTTCCGCTACACGACGCCGGGCGAGCTCGCCGCCTTCGCGGGTCCCAATTCTAGCGCGATCCGCGACCGGGTGTATGAGGCGAACCGCGCCGCGATCGAGAAAGCCGCGCAGGCCGCGAACCCGGCGCTCACGCCTCAGCAGATCCGGGACGCATGGATGGCGCAGCACCCGCTCGGCTGGGTCGAGCACAAGCTCGCCTGGAGCCCGTCGGGCGAGCTCGGCAGATGGGCGACGCACAATCCGGCGGTCGTGAAGATCGACGGGACCCTGTTCGTCCACGGCGGCCTCAGCGCGGAATATGCAAAGCTCCCGCTCGACGAGATCAACCGCCGCGTCGAAGCGGCGATGGCGTCGGGCGACGACGGCCCGGCGACGATCCTCTACGACCCGCTCGGGCCGCTGTGGTACCGCGGGCTCGTCGAGCGCGACCCCGATGCGGAGGAGGTGCGCGCGAAGCAAGTGCCGCCGCATGCGCCGCTGACCGCCGATCAGGAACTCGACGCGGTGCTTTCGGCCTACGGCGCGCAGCGGCTGGTCATCGGCCACACCCCCGACCTCAAGGGCATCGAGTTCCTCGGCGGGGGACGGCTCGCGCGGATCGATACCGGCAATTCGCGTGCTTACGGCGGGCCGCTCAGCTGGCTCGAGATCGTAGGCGGCAGGATGACCGCGCACACAGTCGGGAGGCCACCACAATGAGGGCATTGCTCGCGTTCGGCGCCGTCTGGCTCGGCCTTATCTCCGTACCCGCCGCCGCGCAGCAGCCCAAGCCGCTGTTCGCCGCCTCCGACCCGATCCACATCGTCATCCAGGGGCCACTCTCGAGCCTGATCCACAACCGATCGAATGCGGTGGTGCAGGGCACGCTCACGGATCCTGCCGGTCAGCGTCTGCCGATCGCGATCAATGTCCGCAGCACCACGCGGCGCTCGGTCGACGTATGCGATTTCCCGCCGTTCCGCGTGCAGTTCACATCTCCGCCGCCGCCGACGTCCGTCTTCGCCGGACAGAAGAAGCTCAAGCTCGTCACGCATTGCCGCAACAGCCCTTCATTCCAGCAAAAGGTGCTGCTCGAATATTCAGCCTACCGGATGCTCAATGTGCTGAGCCCGCGAAGCTTCCGGGTGCGTCTGGCGAACATCGACTACCAGGGTGCGGACGGACGCCCGATGATGTCGCGCATCGGCTTCTTCATCGAGGATCTGAGCGACGTCGCGAAACGCAACGGTACGAAGCAGACGCGCGCACCGGCGATGATTCCTGTGTCCGATCTCAGCCCGCCCGACGCGGCGCGCTACGCGCTGTTCCAGCAGATGATCGCGAATCACGATTGGTCGATGCGTGCGGGGCCGCAAGGCAAGGATTGCTGCCACAATGCCGAGTTGATCGGGCCGCTCGGGACGGGCACCGTCGTTCCGATCCCCTATGACTTCGACTTCTCGGGCTTCGTCGATGCGCCCTACGCCACCCCGCCCGAGCAGCTTCACATCGGCTCCGTTCGGCAGCGGGTCTATCGCGGCTATTGCGTCCACAATGCCGACGTGCTCGCCGCCGCTCGCCAGATGCGCGACGACCGCCCGCAACTAATGGCGGCGATTACCTCCACTCCGGGCCTCGAGCCCGACACCGCCTCTCACGCAATCGCGTACCTCGACGGGTTCTTCGCCGACATCGCCAGCGACGACGCGGTCAATTCAACGCTGCTGAAGCGCTGCGTCCACTAACCGCTATTTCTTCTTCTCGGGCGCGGGCGGCGCTGCATGATCGACCCCGTCATAGTCGGCCAGGAACCGCTTCATCCCTTCGCGCTCGCCATATTCGGTGATCCACAGCGTCGCGAAGCAATAATTGAAGAAGATGGTGATGACTGCCGCCAACTCGATCGCGCCGATTCCGGCGGACAGGCCTACCGCGACGGCAAGCAGGATGAACAAGGCGTCTCCCGAGCTCTTGAGCGAGTTTCGGAACCGCACCGCGCCCGCGATTCCGGCGAGCGAGAATGCCAGCGCAAGGCTGTTCTGGACGATGATCACGATACCGGTCACGACCATCGGCAGGACGATGATCGTGTTGACCAGCGACTGGTCGTATTCGTGGCCGCCGCGCACCGCCATGTAGGTCCAGCTGACCGGCAGCGACACGAGGATCGCCGCGATCATCGCGACCACAAGCCAGAACACGCTCTGGCCGAAATTGGCGACATGCGCGGCGCGCACGGCTGCGCTCGCCTCGAGCGGATTCTTCGCCGGCTGGCTGATCAGCTGCTCGACTCCCCCGATCGGCAGATAGTTGCGAAGGTCCGGCCAGATCTTGACCGCGATGAAGATCGCGAGCCCGATCACCACATAATAGATGGTTATTTCCAGCAGCAGCTTCGATGCACGCATCACGTCCCCCCTCATGCGTTGTCCGGTTGCTCCAAAATCAGCTCATGATTGTTCCGGCTTGTGCTCGCTGATCGAATATGGCGGCAGCGGCTGGAGCACATTGTAGCGCTCCTTGAGCGGCGGCTGACTGAGCGGCGGCCACGGAATCTCGGCCAGCGGCAGCTCGGTGTCAGGCACCCTGTCGAGAAGGTCGCGCAGCAATGTCAGCCGCCCGCGCGGCTGGTCGTTGAAATCGACCAGAGTCCAGGGCGCGAAATCGGTGTCGGTCGCCGACAGCATCAACTCACGCGCCTCGGTGTAGTCGTTGTAATGCTCGCGGGCCTTCATATCGATCGGTGAGAGCTTCCACCGCTTCATCGGGTTGTTGAGCCGGTTCTCGAACCTGCGCTCCTGCACCTCCTGGTCGCAGCACAGCCAATATTTGAACAGCAGCATGCCGTCGTCGATCAGATGCCGTTCGAACTGTGGAGTCGCATTGAGGAAGTCCTGCACTTCCTCGGCCGTCGCGAATCCCATGACTCGCTCGACGCCTGCGCGATTGTACCAGCTGCGGTCGAACAGCACGATCTCGCCGGCCGCGGGAAGATGCGCGATGTAGCGTTGGAAATACCATTGCGTCCGCTCGCGCTCGCTCGGGCTCGGGAGCGCCACCACGCGGCATTGGCGCGGGTTGAGCAGCCGCGCGATCATGTCGATGGAGCCGCCCTTGCCTGCGGTGTCGCGGCCTTCGAACACGACCAGCATGCGCTGGTTCGTTTCCGACACCCAGCGCGCCATTGCGCTCAGCTCGTGCGCAAGCGGCTCCAGCAGCCGCAGATATTCTTCTTCGGTGAGCTCGCTTGTGCCGCTCATTCCTGCCCCCTTCGCCGCTTCTGGCATGGCGCAGGCAAGATTGGAACCACTGTCGCGCAGCGGCTAGTGAACGGCGATGAGCTTGCTCGATCCGGTGCTGCGCATCGGCCTCACCGCCGCGCACAAGCTGCTTCAGGCGGCGTGGTTCGTCCGGCGGCCGCGCACGTCGGGCGCCCACGCGGTCGCGCTCACGCCCGAGCGCAGGATCGTGCTCGTCAAGCTCCGCTATGCGCCCGGCTGGCGCGTGCCCGGCGGCGGCCGCCGACGCGGCGAATATGCGCAGGCCGCCGCAATCCGCGAGCTGCGCGAGGAGATCGGCATGACCGCGTATGGCCGCGTGCGCCTCGCCTTCGAGCTCGAGGAGCGAGTCAATTTCAAGCGCGACGTCTCGGCGCTCTTCGTGGTCGAGGACGTGCGCTACGATCCGCACTGGTCGTGGGAAATCGAGCAGGCCGCGGAATTCGCGCTCGATGCGCTTCCCGCCGACACATCCCCGACCACGCTGCGCTGGATCGATGCGCTCTCCGACGAGATCTGATCGTCAAGACGCCCGGACTTTTCAGCCCGGGCGCTGGCGTTATCGGCAGCCGAACGTTCAACCGCCGGTTGTGCTGGTGGTCGTGACCGTGCTGCCCGAGATGCTCAGTGTCATCGGCGACAGGCGGTACGTCGCGCCCGTCGACGAGTTGGTCACGATAACCGTCCGGACGTCGCCGCTGCTGTCGGTTACGACCTGGCTGATCGTGCCGATCGTCGTCCCGTTCGCGTTCAGCACCGTGTCGCCCATGGCGAGGTTCGGAAGCGAGCCTGCGGGCACCTGCCCGCTCGCGAGCACGCTTCGCGAGTTCGCGTGCGCAATGCCTGTGGTCGACGCATGCGCCGGGCCCTGGCTCACCGTAGCGGCAGGGTTCGTTGTCATGGTCGGCGGGGTCGTGGTGCGGTTCAGAGCGCTATTCGGACTCGCGTTCAGCGAACCCTGCCCATTCATCCCGGCATTCATCCCAGCGCGACCCAGGCCGCCCATCGCGCCAATGTTCGCGCCCATGCCGCCGGCGCCCCCGGCGTGCCCGGGTCCGGCCAGAGCCGGTGCTCCGATGGCCATCGCCGCGCTTGCCAGTGCTGCAGTGAAGATGTTGCGAATCATCGTGATTCTCCTTGGTTTCCAACGATGTGTTGGGGAACCCGGCCAACGCCGCGGTCCCTGCGCGGCTCCGCGAATTCATCGGGCATTCACATGAACTTCGATGCGCTGTGCTTGAACCGGGGTAGCTCGAAAATGGCTGTTTTCGGCGGGAAAACGGCAGTTGCCATTGCGCGCGGCGACCGCTGCACTAGCTTGGCGCCATGCACCGCCTGTTCCTCGCAATCCGGCCTCCCGAGCCCATTCGCGATCTGCTGATCGATGCGATGGACGACAGCGCGGACTTCCGCTGGCAGGGCGACGACCAGCTGCACCTGACGCTGCGCTTTGTCGGAGAAGTCGAGCGGCCGTTCGCCGAGGATCTCGCCGGCGCACTCCGCCGCATCCGCGCGGACGCATTCGAGCTGCGTATCGCCGGCGTCGGCCGCTTCGAGCAGCGCAATTCCGGCGCACTGTGGGCCGGCGTCGAGCCGAAAGCACGCGTTAGCGGACTCGCCACCAAGGTCGAGCGCTTCTGCCAGTCCGTCGGGATCGAGCCCGAGCGCCGCGCCTTCCACCCGCACATCTCGCTTGCGCGCTGGAAAGGCCGGCGCACGCGCGAGGTACACGCATTCCTCGAACGCGCGCGCGGCCTCTCGTCGGAACCGTTCACGGTCGACGCTTTCACGCTTTTCGAAAGCCGCCTGTCGCGCCACGGCGCCCATTACGAGCCGGTCGCCCGCTACCCGCTTTCCTGACTTCTCATTCGTTCTAAACCGCCGTAAAGTTTCGCTTTCCGGCTGGGGGCAGCGCCGTGAATGAACCGGGGCCAATAACGAGCGATGAGCGCGAGCTTACGCGCCCGGTATTCATCAGCTACGCAACCGCCGACCGCAAGGAAGCGCTCAGTCTGTGCAAGGCGCTCGAGCGGCGCGGCACCAATTGCTGGATCTCCACTCGCGACGTCGCGCCCGGCGACAACTACCAGGAAGCGATCGTCCGCTCACTCCGCTCGTCGCGCGCCATGGTGCTCGTCTTTTCCGAGGCGGCGAACAACAGCGACGAGATCAAGAAGGAGCTGTCGCTCGCGAGCCGCTATCACGTGCCCGTGATGGCATTCAGGATCGAGGACGTCGAACCGAGCGACGCCTTCGCCTACGAACTCTCGACGCGGCAGTGGATCGACGCGTTCGAAAGCTGGGACAAATCGATCGATTCGCTGGTTGGCAGGCTGGAACAGGTCGGCGGAGCGCACGATCATGACGAAGCGGCGGTCGCAGCCGCGTCCCGTCCTGCGCGATCGCGACCGATCCTCTATCGCCGCCGGACTGTCGCAGTCGCATGCCTGCTTACGCTCATCGTGATTTCAGGGACAGCGGCGTGGCTGTTCCTGCGGCCGCGCGCAGCCGTCGCACATCCGATGCAGGTGCGGCTCGCCGGTTTCGAACGCCTGTCGCCTGACCTTCCCGTCTCCTTGCCGGACTCGATCGACGGGGAGATCGTCTCGGCGTTCAGCGACGACGGCGTGATCGGCGTCTCCACGGCGAGCGCTCCGCCGCCGGGGACTGCACCCGCTTATGCGCTCGGCGGAACCGTCCGCCGCGACGGCGACAAGCTTCGCGTGATAGCCAGCCTCACCGATGAAAGGTCCGGCGCCTCCTTGTGGTCAAACAGCTTCAGCTATGACGCGAAGGACGTGTCGCGGGTGCCGCGATGGATTGCGGTCGCCGCCGGCAATCTCATGCGTTGCGGCCTGTTCGGCGCATCCACCTACCCGAAGGTGCTGCCCGATCCGGTTCTCTCCGACTATCTGCAATTCTGCCACAACGACGCGAAGATCAAGTTCGACCCGGAGAAGGCGCTCGAGTTCGCGCAGAGAGTCGTCGCCGCGGCACCCGATTTCTCGTGGGGCTGGTCAGGAGTCGAACAGGCTTCGATCGACGCGATCGGCACCGCACCATCGCAGGACCGCGTCACTCAGTTGCGAGCCCAAGCGGTCCGGGCCGCCGACAAGGCGATCGCGCTCGACCCGGCGAACAGCGAGGCGCTGGCGTTCAAGTCCTACGCCATCGACGAGGGCAATCTCATCGCGCGTGAGAAGCTGCTGCAGCGCGCCTTGGCGGCGCGCCCACTCGCCTGCGGCTGCGAACATCATGTCTATGGCAAGATGCTCGAGGAAGTCGGTCGCCGCGCTGCAGCCATTGCCGAACTGCAACGCTCGACCGACGTCATGCCGCTCAACAAGAACACGCAATATGCGCTCGGTATGGATTTGATTGCGGAGGGCCGCCCCGAACAAGCGAAGAAGCATCTCGATGCTTATGTCGACCTCAGCACAAGCCCCGCGGCGCCGACCTATGTAGCGGCCAATGCCGCCTTCATCACGTTCGATCAGGGGGCGACCGAGAAGTTCATCCGCGATCCCGTGCTCGGCGTTCCCGACATCGAGCAGAAGGCCTATCTGGCGGCGCTCGCGGCGCTGCGGTCCGGCGACACGCAGGCGAAGGCCGCCGCGGCAGCGCAGCTAGTGGCGCTTCCGGCCGACATGAGGGACGATGTCAGCGCGAGCCTGCTGAGCCTTCTCGGCGCCACCCGCGAAGCGCTCGATCAGGTCGAGGAAGCGGCGCGGGCGGACAAGCTCTTCGCCCGATCGTGGCTGTTCCTGCCGAACATGGCGGCCGCACTGGCGGACCCGTCATTCCCCGCCCGTGCGCAGCGGCTCGGGCTCATGCCCTACTGGAAGGCCAGCCACACGAAGCCGGACGTCTGCTCGGCCAAGGACCCACCGCCCTTCTGCCGGATGATCTGAACCGTGCCCTGCGTCAATTCGTTTTGCGCGAGAGGACAGGAGATCGATGATGGCGAAGGAATCCCCCGCACAACGCGACGTCATGGAACGCGTGATGCAGGAGTATAAGGAGGGCGAGCTTGCGACCAGCACGGGCAGGAAGGTGACGAACCGCGACCAGGCGATCGCCATCGGCCTTCGCGAAGCGGGCGAATCGAACACCCAGAGTCCGAAGGAGAAGAAGTCCGCGCTCCGCCACACAGAACGGCGCGAGCGCAAGGGCGAGACCGCGCGCCAGCGCGACGAAGGCGGCGGCGAGACCAAGCTTGAGCTCTACGAACGCGCGCGCAAGCGCCACATCCCCGGACGCTCGAAGATGAGCAAGGAGCAGCTCAGGAACGCGCTCGGGATCGACTAGCCCGATGCGAGGGGCCTACTTCGCGCCCTTCAGATATTTGTCGAACCAGGCGACCATCCGCTGCAGCGAATCCTGCTGGTGCTCGCGCTTGTAGAAGCCGTGGCCTTCCTCGGGATAGAAGACTGAGTCGACGGTGTTGCCTTTCTTCTTCAGCGCGGCGACGACCTGCTTCGCCTGACCCGGCGGGACTCGGATGTCGTTCTCGCCCTGCTGCACCAGAAGCGGCGCCTTGACCGCATTGATGTAGGTCAGCGGCGAGCTCGCGTCATAGACCTTGGGATACTGGTCCGGGCTCCCGAGCAGCGACTTCTGATAGGCCTGCAGCAGCGGGTCTTCGTGCTGCCACATCGAGCGCCAGTCGATGATCCCGAACAGGTCGACCGCGGCGGCGAACGCGTCCGGTGCGCGGCCGATCGCCATCAGCGTCATGAAGCCGCCGTACGATCCGCCGAAGATGCCGACCTTGTTGCCGTTGACGTAGCCGCTGTCGACCAGGAACTGCTTGGCCGCGAGCTCGTCCTTGAGGTCGCCGCCGCCCAGATCCTGGTAATTGGCCTTCTGGAACGCGAGGCCGTAGCCGGTCGAGCCGCGCGGGTTGGGCTGGATGACGACATAGCCGCGGCTCGCGAGCGCGGTCGCATAGCGGTTGAAGCCGTCCTGCGTCTGCCCGGTCGGACCGCCGTGCGGCATCACCACCGCCGGGTTGAGTCCATCGCGCTTGAGGTTGAACGGCATCGTCACGACCGCGCTGACCAGGGTCCCGTCGTAGCTCGGGAAAGTGACGATCTTCGACTTGGGCAGATGCTCGGGCGCAAGGCTCGCCATCGCCAGATGCGTGAGCGGGCTCATGGTGCCGGCGGCGATGTCGAACGCCTGGATTTCGCCCGGCGTGTCCGCGCCCGAATGGAGCACCATCAGCCGCCGCGAGTCGGGCGTGAACGGCTGAGTCCCGATCGCTCCGTTGACGCCCGGCGGCATGGCGAGCGGATGCTCGGCGAGGCTCGCGAGATCGACCAGCTCGAGCGACTGCCGGCTGTTGTCGCTGGTCTGCACGACCATCGAGCGTCCGTCCGGGCTGATCGCGCCGCTCGACTGCTCCCACGGCGTCGGCGCGAGAGTCCGGATCGCGCCGGTCGCCGGCGCATAGACAACCGCGTGCAGCTGCTTCGTGCCCTCGTTCGTGGTGACCGCGATCAGCGAGCCGTCGCGCGTCGCGTCCGATGCGGTGTAGACGACGTCGGGCTTGCCGAGCAGCTTGGTTGCATTGCCGCTTGCCACGTCGACCTTCCATACCTCGCCGAGGGTCCCGTCGGCGAAGCTCCGGTCCGCGATCAGCGAGCGCCCGCCGTCGGTCCACGCAACCGCGTTCCAGCGCCATTGCGGGTCGGCTTCATGCGTCAGCGCGCGGACCTTGCCCATCGCCATGTCCATCACGGCGAGGTTCACCTGCCCTTCGCCGGTCGCCTTGGTCGACAGCGCCATCGCGCGGCCGTCGGGCGCGATCAGCAGCGAATCTTCGCGCAGGTCCGGCGTGTTGGTGAGGTTCGTCGGCGCGCCGCCGGCGGTCGGCACCGCATAGACGTCGTACTGCTCGTTCCCGCCCTTGTCCTGCGTGTAGTAGAGCGTCTTCCCGTCGGGCGCGACGGCGAAGCCCGCTTCATTGTCGTCCGACTGGGTCAGCTGGACCGGCCAGCTGCCGTCCGAGTCCATCCGCCAGATATTGTAGCGGCCGGTGAGGTTCGTCGACACGAACAGCTGGCGCCCGTCCGCGCTCCACGCCGCATCGAGCGCCCCGCGCGAAAAGGCCAGGTCGTCGAGCGGCACCGGCGCCGCCTGCGCGTCGGCGGGCGAGACGAGGCTGTGCGGATCGGTGACCGGCCGGGCGGGCGTCGGGATTTGCGCGACCGCCGCGGTTGAGACCAGCAGACCAAGACCCAACAGATGCAGGTTCATTTTGAACTCCCCCAAGACTCTCAACTCGGCTGCACGAGCGAAGAGCCGCCGTTCAGCGATCGGACCAATGTATCGATCAGCGCTTCCAGGCCGCTGATTCTTCTCTCTGCGTGTTCCTCGCGCTGTTCGCGAAGCTGCGCAATGTGAATCGCGCGCGCGATCGGGCCCGCGACATGCGCCAGCGCTTCGCGCTCGTCGCGGCCGAAGAAGCTTCCGTCTGGCCGCGGCCCGAGCAGCAGCCAGCCGATGGTCTCGGGCTCGCCGCCGGTGTCGATGCAGAGGCGCGGGCGAAGGGGAAACGTCCGGTCGCGCTTGTTGCAATCGAGCGCATGCTCGCCCGAAGGCGGATTCCAGCCGGATTGCCATTCTTCGACCGAGTTGGCAGGAATGTTGCGTGCGCCGGCGAGCGCCAGCTTGCCACCGTCCGCCAGCATGACCGCCTCGCGCGTCGAGCGCACGCCCGCTTCGACGCGGCTCATCACTGCGGAGACGATCTGTTCGACCGGCGCACTCTCGCGCAGGTCGGCGACCACTTCCGGCAATCCTTCGCGCAAGCGGATCAGCGGCTTCTGGAACCGCCGCTCGGCCCAACGGTGCACGCGATTGTGCAGCGGGACGATGACAGCCGCCGCAACCGCGGCGCCGATCGCGCCCGCCGCAATCCCGATGCTATGCTCGAAGTATCGCTCGCCAATGATCTCCGCGAGCTTCTCGGTCCCCGCGAACAGCGCGACGAAGCCGAGCGTCAGCACGCCATACGCCGCCGAACGGCTCACCGCCGCCGACGTGTCATAAAGCCGATAACGAAGCACCGAGAGCGTAACGCCACCGACGATGAGGAGGATACAGGTCGTTATTGACGCGGGTGTAACCACCCAGGTCCACAGATCGATGCTTAGTCCGGAATGACCGGACAGGTACGCGCTGTATCCGGCCTGGTACGCGATGAGGAACCCAAATCCTGCGAGAAACCCGAGCAGTGCCCAGCGCCATTGGCGTCGATCCTCGAAACCGGTTCGTCGGTAGCGGATGATCATCGAAGCGAGTGCGTAGATGGTCAGCCACTTGCCCTTCAACGTCGGGAGCGCCTTCGGCAGCTTGAGCCACCAGCGGCTCACCGCAACTTCGCTACCCGCAACGGCAGTGGCCATGAAATCGCCCCCCGCTCCGCAGCTTAGCGGCATTCGCGCGGCTGCCAAGAACTGGCAATCGGCGGCAACAATTCCTATTTTGCTTGCACGCCGCGTTGACCGCTGGGGGCGGCTCCTTTAACTAGAACAAAGCTGGAACGACGCCGACAGATGCTGACCCACATTCGGAAGCAGAGCGGAAGCGAATGCTGACCCACATAAGCGTCCGCGGCGCGCGCGAGCACAACCTCAAGGGGATCGACGTCGAGATCCCGCGCGAGAGCCTGACGGTCATCACCGGCCTGTCCGGCTCGGGAAAGAGCAGCCTCGCGTTCGACACCATCTACGCCGAAGGCCAGCGCCGATACGTCGAGAGTCTCAGCGCCTACGCCCGCCAGTTCCTCGAGATGATGCAGAAGCCGGATGTCGAGCATATCGACGGCCTCTCGCCCGCCATCTCGATCGAGCAGAAGACCACCAGCCGCAACCCGCGCTCGACCGTCGCCACCGTCACCGAAATCTACGATTACATGCGCCTGCTCTGGGCGCGGGTCGGCATCCCCTACTCCCCCGCGACCGGTCTCCCGATCGAGGCGCAGCAGGTCAGCCAGATGGTCGACCG
>JAICXO010000084.1 GCA_025980335.1 Sphingomonas sp.
CATCGCGCCGTCGCCGATCACCGCAATCGCGTGGTGCGGATCGCCCGACAGCTTGTTGGCGATGGCGAACCCAAGCGCGGCCGAGATCGAGGTCGAGCTGTGCGCCGCCCCGAACGGGTCGAACTCGCTCTCGCTCCGCTTCGTGAAGCCCGACAGACCGCCGCCCTGGCGAAGCGTGCGAATGCGGTCGCGGCGCCCCGTCACGATCTTGTGCGGGTAGGCCTGGTGGCCGACGTCCCAGATCAGCTTGTCGTCGGGCGTGTCGAACACATAATGAAGCGCAACCGTCAGCTCGACGACCCCAAGCCCCGCGCCGAGATGCCCGCCGGTCACCGAAACCGCCGAAATCGTCTCCTGCCTGAGCTCGTCCGCCAGCTGCGGAAGCTGCTCCCTGTCCAGCTTGCGGAGGTCGGACGGGACGTTGACGCTGTCCAGCAGCGGCGTGTCGGGGCGGTCGCTCATGAACGCGCCGCACTAACCCTATGTCGCTGTATTGTCACCAATAGCGCCGAGGTGGGTACCGATTTCAGCGAATGCTCACGGAATGCTCAGCCGCGCGCATCTCCGCAGTCGCCGCAGGTGCCGCGCACCTCGATGACCGGGCGCAGCGCCGAATAGCCGGCGTCCGCCGCGGCTTTTCGGATGCTCTCCGACAGCGCGTCGTCGTCGATGTGCACCGTCTGCCCGCAGCTGTCGCAGATCAGGAAGATGCAGTCGTGCAGGCACTCGGGATGCTTGTTCGCGACATAGGCGTTCTCGCTCTCCACCCGGCGCGCCAGGTTAGCCGTCACGAACAGGTCGAGGATTCGGTAGACGCTGTTGGCTGCGATCCGCCGCTCTTCCGCCTTCGACACGGCTTCGGCGACGTCGTAGGCGCTCGCCGGCTTGTCGAACCCCGCCAGCGCGTCGAACACCGCGGCGCGCATCCCGGTCCACTGCTCGCCCTGGTTGGTCAGCCGCTCGCGCGCCGCGCTCTTGAGCGACTCCCCTTCGTGAAGCTGGTGATCGTGGCGTGCCATGATGTCCCCGGAACGAGATAGACCGCGACCGTAGCCGCGACAAGAATCAGAAGCTGTCGCGCTTCGCCATGATGTTGAGCCGATGGCCGAGCGCGAGCACCGACACGCCGAGGATCGTCAGCACTGGCTCGTAGCCGGTCTCGTGAAGCGTCATCGCGTAACCCATGATGCACAGGCCCATGGCGCCGACGATGCTGGGCAACACGAAGCCATGCTCGCGGATTCCGCGCCCGAGCGCGATTGCCCCGAGGATCATCGCCAGCGTCAGGCCGACCTCATGAATGATCGGCTTGCCGAGGAGCCCTCCGGCCGATGCAAGCAGCGCAAGCAGCACGGCCGTTGCGACGCAGTGGACGGCGCAAAGCCCCGACAGGCCCATGGCAATCCGGTCGAGCCGACTATCGGAAGCGGGTTTTGTCGCCATCGCGGCGGGATATAGGCCGCCGCCGTTCGGGATACAATATAACATAATCGCCGCTTCGCCCTTGCCCCGCGGCTCGCCGTGCGGGCATAGGCGCTCATCCAATGGACACGTTAACCACAGTCCCAGCCGACGCGAGCGCATCTTCGCGGAAGCACGCGCTCGCTTTGTCCAACCTGCTGCTGATTGTTGCCGCGATGGTCTTCGCAATGGTCGTCATCGGCGGGATCACCCGCCTGACCGAAAGCGGCCTGTCGATCACCCAGTGGAACGTGGTCACCGGCGCAATTCCCCCGCTCAGCCACGCCGATTGGGTGCACAAGTTCGCGCTCTACAAGCAGACCCCGCAATATCTCGAGGTCGCCGGTCCCGCCGGAATGACGCTTTCGGGATTCAAGTTCATTTTCCTGTGGGAATGGACTCACCGCCTGCTCGGTCGCCTGCTCGGTCTGGTCTTCTTCCTCGGCGTCGGCTGGTTCGGGGTGAAGCGCGAGATTCCGAGGCGCTTCGGCTGGCGGCTTGCGGCGCTGTTCGTGCTCGGCGCCCTTCAGGGCGCGGTCGGCTGGTTCATGGTCGTGTCGGGGCTCGAAGGCTCGCGGACCGAGGTCAGCCCCTACCGCCTCTCCGCACACCTGCTGTTCGCTTTGTTCCTCTTCTCGGCGCTGATCTGGACCGCGCTCGACCTGCGTGCGGTGGCGCGCGACCCGAACGCGAAGCCCGCGCGCTTCACCGCCGCGAGCGCGATCACGCTGCTCGTCCTCTTCCTCCAGCTGCTGCTCGGCGCCTGGGTCGCGGGCTTCCGCGCCGGCTATGTGTCGAACACCTGGCCGCTGATGGGCGGGCACTTTGTCCCGGAGGGCATCGACTGGTCGAACGGCGTCTGGTTCGCGATGACCCACGATCTCTATCTGCTCCATTTCATGCACCGCTGGTGGGCGTGGGTCGTGGTCGCCGCGCTCGTCGTGTTCGCGCGCAAGGTGCGCAAGGTGCCGGGAGCCCGCCGCGCCTCGATCGCAATCCACAGCGCCTTCGGCCTTCAGATCATCCTCGGCATCCTCACCGTGCTCTCGGGGATCGCGATCTGGCTTGCCGTGCTCCACCAGGCCAACGGCGCGCTTCTTGTCGCTGCGACCGTCTGGGGCGCGCACGAACTGGGCCGCCAACCGTCGCTCTCCCGAGGGAGAGGCAAGGCATGAGCATCCTTTCGGTCTACGCGGTGTTCGCCAACGCCGACGAAGCCGAGCGGATCGGACGCAGGGTCATCGAGGAGCGCCTCGCCGCGTGCATCAACATCCTCGCTCCGGTCCGCTCGATCTACCGCTGGAACGGCAGGATCGAGACCGCCGACGAGGTTGCCGCAATTCTCAAGACCCACCACTGGCGCACCGATGCATTGATCGAACGCATCGCCGACCTCCATAGCTACGACGTGCCGTGCATCGTCGCGTGGCCGATCGAGAAGATCGTCGGAAGCTACGCCAACTGGGTCGAGGATACCGTAATCCGCGACCGTTAGCGCTTCTTCTTCTTCCTCTGTTTGAGCTGCCTGCGCGCGGCGAACATGCCCGGGATCAGCGGCACCCACAAAGTATAGCCGCGGAACAGCAGGGTCGCCGACAGCGCCGCCTCGAACGGCACCCCCATCGCGCGGAGCATGCCGATGCTGACCGCCTCGAACGAACCGAGCCCCATCGGGATCGGACCCAGCGTGACCACGATCGACGCCATGATGAACGCGCTGAACGCGGCGCTGAACGGCACGTGCAGGCCGAGCGCGAACAGGCACAGCTGCATCGTCAGCCCATCGAGCGCGAACACTGCGCCGTTGAGCAAGGTCAGCTCGCCGATCAACCGCTCGCTGCGGACCAGCCGCGTCGGCGCTTCCTTGATCATCTCGAACAGCTCGCAGACCGTCCGCATTCGCCGCAGCCAGCGCGGGATCGCGTTGGCGCCCTTCTTGTGCAGCCACAGCGCGAGCGCGGGCACCGCCGCAGACAGCGCCAGCGAAGCGCCGATCAGACCGATGACCACCCAGCTGCTGTGCCCGTGCCACCAGAGCAGGCCGAGCGCGATCAGCGAAACCACGCCGTACGACGCATAATAAGCGATGATCGTCATGATCAGCGTGGCGAGCGCCACCGGCCGCGACGCGCCGATCGCCTGCAGCCGGTCGACGACCACGACATTGCCGCTCATTCCCGCGGTCGGGACCATCTGATCGGCGAAATGCTTGGCCACGGTCAGCCCGAGAAGCTTGCCAAACGGCGCCCGGCACTTGCCGGCGCGCAGGACCAGCGCCCACTCGATCGCAAGCGCGACATAGGTTAGCAGCTGGGCGGCCGCCGCGGCGAGCAGCCACACGGGCTTCGAATGGGTGACGAGGGCCGCGAACTTCTTGACGTCGCCCCAGTGGAGCACCGCGACGATCACGCCCGCGATGAGCAGCAGCGCCAGAAGCCACGAGCGCCAGTTCGCTGCGAACCCGGATTGGTCCAGCTCGCCGTCCGGCCGGGAAGCCTCGCCTGATCCGTGAGTCTTTCCGGTGCTCGCCACGGCTACGCCAACGCCGCTGGCGCGCTGCTGTGCCATTGCCGCTGCCTAAAGCTGATGCGGCCCGAGATAGAGGTAGGTCGGATCGAACTCGGCGATGCCCTCGAGCCCGCGCCGGTCGCGGATCGTGAGCCGCCGGTTCTCGAGTTCGATGAGTCCGCGGCGGCGAAGCTCCTGAAGAGTCCGGTTGGCGTGAACCACCGTCAGCCCGAGGCATTCCGATAATTCGCGCTGCGTCAGCGGAAATTCGTAATCGTTCTCGCCAGCCTCTCCGACCACGTCCAGCCGGATCAACAGCTCGCAAAACAGGTGCGCCATGCGCGAGATCGCCGATCGCTGCCCGAGCGACAGCGCGAGCTCGCGCTCGATCGCCGCGTCCATCGTCGTAAGGAACCAATAGATGCGCGTAAGCCGTGGATGTTCCTCGGTCATTTTCCGGAGCCGCTCATGCGGCACGACTGCGATCCGGCACTCGGTCACGCTCAGCACATCGTCGTCCAGGTGCTTGAGCGTGAATCCGTGGAGGTCCGGAAAGTCGCCGGGAAGATGCAGTTGAGTGACCTGCCGCTCCCCGCCCGGCAGGTCCTTGCTGCGCGCCATCCAGCCCTCGATCAGCAGGAGGCTCTCGCTCAGCTCGACTCCCTCGCGGACGACCAGCTCGTCAGCGCCGACGTGCCGCACTTCGGCGATGAGACCCCGAATGACCCGCTCTTCATCCGGGCTGATCTCGACCCGCTTCCTCAGTTTCTTCAGATGCGCGGCGATCATCGAACAAGCCCTTGTGCAACGCCCCGCAGAATTTGCGGCTGCCCCAGGTTACAGAGGCGTTATGATCGGGAAAGTCCAGCATTTCCAATGACAACGCACGGCACAGCTGTAACTTAGGTGAATCCGTCGGGCGGACGTAATTGCTAAGGCTCGCGCGGACCAGTGGGGGATCTTTTGCCTGCTTATCGACTCTACCGGCTCGATGGAACCGGTCGTATCAGCGCTGCCGAGTGGGTCGACGCCGCGGACGACGAGGACGCGCGGGCGAAGGCGTACGAGCAATGCCCGTCGCGCGCTTTCGAGCTGTGGCAGCACAAGCGGCTGATCCACCCCGCGCCCGCAGCCGAAGCCTAGGCCTTGTTCGACTCTTTCAACTGGTAGGGAATATCGTCGAGCTTGCGCCGCAGCTGCTCGATATTCGCCGATTCCGCCTTGTCGTTCGCACTATATTTGGACTCGAGCTCGACCTCGTCCGGCGTCTGCTCGCGGAAATAGCTGATCGTCAGCCTGCGGCCGAACACGTCGTCGCCGCGGATCTTCAGCTCGGCCTGGTGATCGGGGGGAAGATTGTCACGGATGGTCTTCAGATAGCGGATCAGGTCATCGAGCGAGGTGTACTCGCTGATGTCGATGAAATCCTTGACGCGTCTCGGCACGGGCAATTGCTCTCCGGCGGGAACTGACAGGCTTGGGGACGAAGCAGCGGCGGCAGGTGCCGGAATTAAGGTCCATCCCCGCAAGAGGCAACGCGCGAATGCGCCGAAACTATCCGAATGGGGCGGCGACCCGCGCCGCCCCGATGCTCAGGTGCGGTTGACCGCGTGCCCCGGCGCCGCAGCCGCGCCGCCGCATTCTCCGCTGACGTTCGAGGTCACCTTCGGCGGCTTGCCCGCGCCTTCAGAAACCACCTCGGTCGTCCGGGTGCAGGTCGAGCCGCCGGTGGAGTAGGAGACCACAGTCGTGCTCGTGCCGCCAGCCGGAAGATTGCCATAGGAGGCAATGTACGGCGCCGCCCCACCGGGCCCGGCAGGCTGGTGCGCCATTTCCTGCGCGTGCCGGATCATCTCCTGCGACTGGCGCTGCATGTCGCGCATCATCCGGTCGAAGCCCGCAAACGACGGGAACGGCATCCCCCATGTGCCCGAGGCCTCGGCCATTGCGTCCGGCACCACCGTCACCTTCGGCGCCACGTCACCGGCATATTCGACCCGCACCGACGAGCCGTCGGCGAGCGGGACATTCATCACGTGCATCTTGGCCGCGGGAGCCTTGGGGGCTGCGGCGACCGCGGTTCCGGCAAGCGCGGCGGCGGCAACGCCGGTCAGGGCGAAAGCGGGAAGCTTCCTCACGAAAACATCCTCCTCATCTGTTCAATTGAGACCCGGTGAGGCTATTCGGTGATCCTGAACGGCAGATTGCTCTCGCCCGTCATTTGACCAACGTCACATTTTTCGCCGGCTCGCGCAGCGGCATTTCGAGGCGAAACCTCAAACCGCCGGCGGTCAGCTCGACCTCCGTCTCCGCCTGCAGATCGTAAGGGAGCGAGCGGCGCAGCAGCTCCATTCCGAAGCCGTCGGCGTCGGCGGGGCGGTCGGATAGATCGACCTCGCTCTCGTTCCATCGGAGAACCAGCTGTTCGCCGCTGCCGTCGGCTCCTTTTCGCTCCCATTGGACGCTCAATTTGCCGAGACCCCCGCTGAGCGCGCCATGCTTCACGGCGTTGGTCGTCAATTCGTGGATGGCGAGGCTGAGCCGCTCGGCCGATTTGCCGTCGAGGATGACGTCCGGTCCGCTGACATGCACATCGTCGCCCTCGTGAGCGGCGTGCGCGATCAGCTCGTCGTCGATCAGCGAGCGCAGGTCGACCCCGCCGTCGGCGCTGCGCGTCAGCGCCGCCTGGACCCGCGAGAAGGCATCGAGCCTGCCCTGAAAGTGGCCCAGCATATCGTCGACGCTTGTGCTGTTCTCGGCCGTGCGCCGGGCGATCGAGCGAACGATCGCGAGCGTGTTTCGAACCCGGTGCTGAAGCTCGGAGAGGAGCATCGCCTGATGTTCTTCGCCCCGCTTTAGCGCCGTGATGTCCGCACCGACTCCACCAATGCGCACCACTTTTCCTGCCGCGTCGCGCATCGGGAAATCGGTGTTGCGGATCCATCGGATCGTCCCGTCGGGACGCCGCACCCGATATTCGAACGCGACCCGCTTCCCCTCGCGAACCTTGCGGATGTTCTCGAGTGCATGGATGCGATCCTCGGGGACGATCAACTCGAGCCAGTTCTCCATCGTATTGTTGCTAAGCGCGTCCTCCCGCTTCGCGCCGTAGACTCGCTCGAACCCGGCGGAAAGATAGGTCCAGCACAAGGTCTCCGCGTCCCGCGTCCACAGCACGTCCTGCGACGCCTCGCCGAACTCGCGGAACCGCTCCTCGCTCTCGCGCAATGCCGTTTCCACCCGCTTGCGGACCGAGACATTGCTGAACAGCACGGCGATGCGGTTCGGCTCTCCAGCGGCGAAGACCTCGGCCTCCATCCACAGATCGAGCGCTTCCACGTGAGCCTCGAAGCGTTGCGAAGCGCCGGTGGCGACCACTTCATCGTAGCGGTCCATGATCGCGTCTTCGGCGGTCGGAACGAGCTCGCGGATGGTCTTTCCGACGACGTCGCGCAGCCCCGTGTGAGCCTCGAATGCCGGGTTCGCCGCAACGTAACGGAAGTCGCTCGGCTCGCCCGGCACCGTCGCGACCTTCTCGATGATGCAGAAGCCCTGCTCCAAGTTCGTGAAGAGCGGCTCTTCAGTCATTGGCGTCGAGGTGCCGCCCTTCGCGATTCAAATGCAAATAGTTGGGGTTGAACATGGTCGCGTCCATCAGCCGCGGCAGGTCGAGGATCTGCAGTTGCTTGCGCTCGAGCTCGATCAGCCGGTCGCGGCGCAGCTCCTGCAGCGTGCGGTTGACGTGAACCGCGGTGAGGCCCGTCGCGTCGGCGAGATCGTTCTGGGTCAGCGGGAAATCGCACCGGCCGTCGGCGGCGCGCCCGACGGCTTCGAGCCTCACGTAGAGTTCGATCATCAAATGGCCCAAACGCTCGTAGGCGGTGCGCTGGCCCAGATTGAGCGTCCATTCGCGCTGGATCGACATCGCCATCAGCTCCTGCCACCACAGCGCCTGCGTGATCCTCGGCCGTTCCGCGGTGAGCGCGCGCATCTCGTCGGGCGTGATCACCGCGACTTTCAACCGCGTGACCGCCCCGACGCTGTGGTCCATATGGTTCAGGATGAAGACGTTCACGTCGCAAAAGTCACCGGCAAGGAAAATGCCGACGATTTGCCGCTTCCCGTCCGGCAGAGTCTTGTAGCGGCAGCCCCAGCCGTCGAGCACGAGATGGACGAAGCGCGGCTCGTCGCCTTCGCACATCAGGTCGCGGCGAGCATCGATGACGCGGACGTTGCGGGCGAGCTGCGCCAGCGCCGCGCGCTCATCGCTCGACAATCTCGTGAATCGCTCGAGCTTCGACGCCACCGCAGGTTCCGGACGAAGCGGAATTGCCCCCGAAACGAGTGGTAGTCGCGCCATCGCGCTTCACCCTCACTTATGTTATTTTGCTTATGCTCATTGGAGAGTTCATGGAACTCCTATGACGATCGACGAAAGAACCGCGCAATCGCAGGCACTTCGCCTCGACGGAGCGCGCGTGCTGGTGGTCGAGGATGAATATTTCATCGCCGACGATCTGCGGCGCACGCTCGATGCCGCCGGCGCGATCGTGATCGGACCGGTTTCGACGTTTGCGAAGGCGGCGGATGTGATTGCCGAGGGCGGCTTCGACTGCGCCGTCATCGACCTCAACCTTCACGGTGAGAGCGGCGTCGCGCTGGCCGACCAGCTTCTCGCCGCCGGTGCCTCGTTCGCGATTGCGACCGGTTACGGCAGTGCGGCGGTTCCCGACCGGCTCAAGCATGTGCCGCGGATCGAAAAGCCGTTCGATCCCGCCGCGATCGTCGCGTCGCTCGGCGCGCTCGGTTGCGCCCGTGCGTCCTGACTGCTGCGTCAGATCACGCCGAGCAGCCACAGAATCAGGATCAGAATCAGGATTCCGCCAAGACCGATATACATGACACGCTCCTCTGTTGGTTTTGCGTCTGAAACGATGCGCGGAGCGGCGGCGTTCCACTCGTTACGGGCGCGGCAGCATCCCTTTGGGTATTATTTTACCCGTCTGCAAAGTGCCGGATTTGCTTGACTTTCCGGCCCTCGTCCGCAACTAGCGGCGCAACGGCGGTGCCGCGCGAAAGCGCCGAGGCGCCGCTTTTTCTCGTTGGAAAGAGGTCCGCCCCATGAAGGCGCTGCTGAAGACGACCAAGTCGGCCAAGCCGGCCGAGGTCGAGAAGAAATGGCATCTGATCGACGCCGACGGCCTGGTCGTGGGCCGCGTCGCGACGATCATCGCCAATATCCTGCGCGGCAAGCACAAGCCGAGCTTCACGCCGCACGTCGACTGCGGCGACCATGTCGTGGTGATCAACGCCGACAAGGTCCGTTTCACCGGCCGCAAGCTCGATCAGAAGATCTATTACAAGCACACCGGTTTTGCCGGCGGGCTCAAGGAGACGACCGCGGGCAAGGTGCTCGAGGGCCGCTTCCCCGAGCGCGTGCTCGAGAAAGCGGTGGAGCGCATGATCCCGCGCGGTCCGCTCGGCCGCGACCAGATGCGCGCGCTTCACCTCTACAACGGCACCGAGCACCCGCACGGCGGCCAGAACCCCCAAGTCCTCGACGTCGCGTCGATGAACCGCAAGAACAAGGTTGGTGCCTAAATGAGCGACACCCGCGAAACCATTGCCGAGCAGCTCGGCGCCACGCCCGCTCCCGCCCCTGCCCCTGAAGCCGAAGCTCCCGCAGCCGAGGCTCCCGAGGCCGCTCCGCCGGCGCAGGAAGCCGCGCCGGTTCGCGAGCAGCAGCTCGACAAGCAGGGCCGCGCTTATGCGACTGGCCGCCGCAAGGACGCGATCGCGCGGGTGTGGCTCAAGCCTGGCTCGGGCAAGATCGTCATCAACGGCCGCGAGCAGGAGGTCTATTTCGCCCGGCCGACGCTCCGCCTGGTCATCAACCAGCCGTTCGGAGTCGCTGGGCGCGAAGGTCAGTACGACGTGGTCGCGACCGTCGTCGGCGGAGGGCTCTCGGGCCAGGCCGGAGCGGTCAAGCACGGCATCGCCCAGGCCCTGACCCGCTACGAACCCGCGCTCCGCACGATGGTCAAGCAAGCCGGCTTCCTCACCCGCGACCCGCGCGTCGTCGAGCGCAAGAAGTACGGCCGCGCAAAGGCCCGCCGCAGCTTCCAGTTCAGCAAGAGGTAAGCGAGCGCAGCGCCGCCGGTGCGAAGCACCGCCGAAGCAGCGCGAAGACTTACCGATGCCGGCCGGCGGGGCGGCTGGTCTCGAACCAGCCGAACCCGTCCGACGTCACGCGGATTCACTCCGCGTGACGGCAGCAACCCACAACGAAAGGGCGGCTCGGGTCGCCGGCCGCCCTTTTCTTCTGCGCAGGTAAGCTAATGGCAGCTTCGAACGGAATGCTGACGTAAGCTCTTCTTACGCGACTGGCATTCCGAACTTCAAACAGCTTTCCTACAGCACCTCTTCTGTGCCCTAGGCTGCGGGCATGCAGCCTTGTCGCAGCCGCTCCAATCCAGACGTCCGCCATCGTGTGCAGTTCGCACGCGTAGCGTACGACCGGTGGATTCGCTGCGTTTCGGCGCCGTCACTGCGAACATTGGAGAACATTCGCCCTCTTGGCCGCTGTGCCCGCCTCGGAATAGGCTGCGGCAAACCGGGGAGGTTCTGATGCGTTTGTTCGTCGCCATGGTTGCAGCCGCCGCCAGTCTCGCCACCGCCGCATCGGCCGCGCCGATCCTGCTGAAGCCCGCGCAGGTGTTCGACGGCGTCGACCCGCTCCCGCACCCCGGCTGGAGCGTGCTCGTCGAGGGCGACAAGATCGCCGCGGTCGGGCCGAACATCACGGCCCCCGCCGGAGCGAAGGTGATCGAGCTCCCGCGCGAAACGCTCACCCCCGGCCTGATCGAGGGCCATTCGCACATCTTCCTCCACCCGTACAACGAGACCAAGTGGGACGATCAGGTACTTCACGAGCCACTCGCGCTCCGCACCGCGCGCGCCGTGGTCCACGTGCGCAAGACATTGGACGCCGGCTTCACCACCGAACGCGACCTCGGGACGGAGGGCGCCGGCTATGCCGACGTCGGGATCAAGCAGGCGATCAACGAGGGGATCATCCCCGGCCCGCGAATGCTGGTCGCGACCAAGGCGAACGTCGCGCGCGGCGCTTACGGGCCGAAGGGGTTCGAACCCGGTGTGAAGATCCCGCAGGGCGCCGAGGAAGTGAACGGCGCGGACGAGATGCGCGCGGCGGCGCGCGACCAGATCGCCGCCGGCGCCGACGTCATCAAGATGTACGCCGACTATCATTACCTTCCGGGCGAGCCTTCGCGGCCGACGCTGACCGAGGAAGAGATGGCGGCAGGGGTGCAGGTCGCGCACGACGCGGGCCGGATCGCC
>JAICXO010000103.1 GCA_025980335.1 Sphingomonas sp.
CATCATGGACATCGACGACGCGAAGATGGCGATCGCCGCCGGCGCCGACGCAATCCTCGTCTCGAACCACGGCGGCCGGCAGCTCGACGGCGCTCCGTCCACGGCGTCGATCATCGGCGGCATGGTCGACGCGGTCGGCGACAAGACCGAGGTCTATGTCGACAGCGGCGTGCGCTCGGGACTCGACGTGCTGAAGTTCCTCGGCCTCGGCGCGCGCGCCTGTTTCATCGGCCGCGCCTACCTCTACGGTCTCGGCGCTTTCGGGCAGGCCGGAGTCACCAAGGCGCTCGAAATCCTCAAGGACGAGCTCAGCGTCGCGATGGCGCTGACCGGGGTCACCGACGTCACGAAAGTGCCGCGCGATATCATCCTTCGCGGACCGCCAGCGGCCGACGGCCGGGCAGCGGCCACGAGCGGGGGACCGTTCCGGGACATACGCGTTTACCAAGAAAGCTAGACTGGAGTTTGACCATGGCGAAGACCGGCGGCGACATTCTCGTCGAAACCCTGATCAGGTGGGGCGTCGACACCATCTTCGGAATCCCCGGAGACGGCATCAACGGTGTCTTCGAATCGCTCCGTGAACGGCAGGACAAGATCAAATTCGTCCAGGTGCGGCACGAGGAAGCGGGCGCGTTCGCTGCGTGCGCCTACGCGAAGTTCACCGGCAAGCTCGGTGTCTGCCTTGCGACCTCGGGACCCGGCGGGATTCACCTCCTCAACGGCATTTACGACGCCAAGCTCGACAACCAGCCGGTGCTCGCCATCACCGGCGCGCAGCACCACGACTTGATCGAGACCTACACGCAGCAGGATGTCGCGCTCGACAAATTGTTCATGGACGCGACCGTTTACTCGGTCCGGGTGATGGGACCCGCGCATGTCGAGGACGTGGTCGAGCAGGCGTGCCGAAGCGCCCTCGCCTATCGCCAGCCGGCGCACGTGATGATCCCCGTCGATTTCCAGTCGCAGCCGGCGAAGGACCGGTCCGAGCGCAACGTCGCCCATCACGTTTCGAACGTGATGGCGCGCGGCGGCCAGCTCCCCAATCCGGAGATGCTGCAGCGCGCGGCCGACATCCTCAATGACGCGGAAAAGCCGTTCATCCTTGCAGGACGCGGTGCGATCGACGCCACCGAGGAGCTGATCGCGATCGCCGAGCGGCTTCAGGCGCCGATTGGAAAGCCGCTGCTCGGCAAGCAGGCGGTGCCCGACCAGAGCCCGTTCACCACCGGCGGCGTCGGGCTGCTCGGCACCAAGCCGAGCCAGGAGGCACTCGCCGGGTGCGACACCTTGCTGATCGTCGGCTCGACCTTCCCCTACATCGAATTCTATCCCGAGCCGGGAAAGGCAAAGGCGGTCCAGATCGAGCTCGACCCGAAGCGCGTCGGCATGCGCTATCCGGTCGACGTCGGCCTCGTCGGCGACAGCAAGCGCGTGCTCGCCGAGCTGCTCCCGCTGATCAGGCGCAACGACAAAGGCAAGTTCCTGAAACAGGCGCAGGACGCGATGAAGGACTGGCGTGCGCTGATGAACGAGCGCGCGACCCGCACCGACACGCCGATGAAGCCGCAGGTCGTGACCTATCAGCTCAACAAATTGCTCGACGACGATGCGATCGTGATCACCGACAGCGGCACCATCACCTCATGGGTTGCGCGGCACATCGACATGCGCGGCGACATGATGTTCAGCTGCTCGGGCACGCTCGCGAGCATGGCCTGCGGCCTGCCCTACGCGATCGGCGCATCCATTGCCTATCCGGATCGGCAGGTCGTCGCGGTTATCGGCGACGGCTCCGCGGCGATGCTGATGGGCGATTTCGTGACGCTTCGTAAGTACAACCTCAACGCCAAGATCATCGTCATCAAGAACAACGCTCTGGGCCAGATCAAGTGGGAGCAGATGGTCTTCCTCGGCAATCCAGAATACGGGTGCGAGCTCGAGCCGATCGAATTCACCGATGTCGCCAAGGCATGCGGCATCAACACGGTTCAGATCGACGACCCGGCGCGCTGCGGCGACCAGCTTCGCGACGCGCTCGCCACTCCCGGCCCGTGCCTGATCGAGGCCGTGGTCGATCCCTATGAGCCGCCGTTCCCGCCGAGTGTCGACCTTAAGCAGGCGATCAACATGGGCAAGGCGCTCGCCAAGGGGACGCCGCACGCGATGAAGACGGCGCTGACGATCGGCTCCGACACCGTTCGCGAACTCGTGTGACGCCCGAGCCGCGTCTGGAGACGCGGGCGCCCGACGGGCAGGTGCTGCGCGAATGGGACCGTTATTCGGCCGCTGCCGCCCGCGCACTCGGCGCGGACCTCGAGCGCGCGCTCGGAAGCGAGGTGCAGTTCGGCGCGCAGGCAAAGGCGCTCTACGCGACCGACGCGTCCAACTACCGCCAGGTGCCGATCGGCGTCGTCTATCCCCGCACGCGCGACGAGGTCGTGGAAACGGTGCGGATCGCGCGCGAGCACGATGCGCCGATCGTCGCGCGCGGCGGCGGCACGAGCCTCGCGGGGCAAGGCTGCAACGTCGCGCTGTGCATCGATTTCTCGCGGCACCTTCATCATGTGGTCGCCATCGATCCCGAGGCGCGGCTGGCGCGGGTCGAGCCCGGCTGCATCCTCGACCGGCTCAACGAAGCCGCCGCGCCGCATAGCCTGACGTTCGGGCCCGATCCCGCGACTCACAGCCGCAACACGTTGGGCGGAATGGTCGGCAACGACAGCTGCGGCGTGCATTCGGTCAAATGGCACCGGACGCTCGACAATGTCGCTACGCTGCAAGCCCTGACCTACGATGGGCTGCACCTGAAGCTCGGGCCGACGCCGCGCATCCCCGACGAGATCGGCCGTCGAGGCGACATCTATCGCGCGTTGCTCGCGCTGCGCGACCGCTATGCCAACCTCATCGAGGAGCGCTTCCCCAAGATCCCGCGCCTCGTCTCCGGCTACGAAGGGCTCGCGGCCCTGCTCCCAGGCACTGACTTCAACGTCGCCCGCGCGGTGACTGGCACCGAGGGGACCTGCGTCCTCGTGCTCGAAGCCGAGCTGCACCTGGTGCCGCGGCCGCGGTGCAAGGCGCTGGGGCTGCTTTCGTTCGATGACGTTTACGCCGCAGCCGACGCGGTGCCGGCGCTGCTCGAGCAGGAGCCGGACGCGGTCGAGGGCTTCGACTGGCGAATGTACGACGCGATCAAGCGCTCGGATTCCTCCGCCGGCGTTTCTGCTTTCCCGCCGGGGCGCGGCTTCCTGATCGTAGAAGCCGGCGGCGACACGCGTGAGGAAGCCGAAGCCAAGGTCCGCAGCAAGGTCGATAGGGCGCGCACCGGCGCACGCACCGCCTTCGTCTCCGACCCGCGCCAGCAACAGCGGATCTGGGAAGCGCGCGAGGCGGCGCTCGGGGTCACGGCGTTCGTCCCTAATGGACCCGCACATTGGCCCGGCTGGGAAGACAGTGCGGTACCGCCGGACCGCCTCGGCGATTATTTGCGCGACCTCGACAAGCTGCTCGCCGAGCACGGCTACACCGATGCGCTCTATGGCCACTTCGGGGATGGCGTGACTCACGGCCGCATCGATTTCGACTTCCACTCCGAAGCCGGACTCGAGAACTATCGCCAGTTCATGCGCGAGGCGGCGCATTTGGTGCACCGCTACGGCGGCTCGCTCTCGGGCGAGCATGGCGACGGCCAGGCGCGGGCCGAGCTTCTGAAGATCATGTATGGCGAGGAGCTGGTCCAGGCGTTTCGCGAATTCAAGGCGATCTGGGACCCGAACAATCGCCTGAACCCCGGCAAGGCGATCGAACCCTTCCCGATCGACTCGAACCTCCGGCTCGGCCTCACCTACGAGCCGAAGAAGCTCGAAACATGGTTCCACTATCCGGACGACCACGGCTCGTTTGCGCATGCGACCACCCGCTGCGTCGGGGTCGGCAAGTGCCGGCGTCGTCAGGTCGGCGAGGAGGTGATGTGTCCCTCCTATCTCGCCACCGGCGAGGAGAAGCATTGCACCCGGGGACGTGCGCACCTGCTCCATGAAATGACCCGCGGCGAAGTGGTCCGCGACGGCTGGAACAGCGCAGCGGTCGAGGATGCGCTCTCGCTGTGCCTCGCGTGCAAGGGGTGCAAGGCGGATTGTCCGGTCGGAGTCGACGTCGCGACCTGGAAGTCCGAATTCCGTGCCCACCACTACAAGCATCGCGTGCGCCCCCGCTCGGCTTACTCCATGGGCCTGATCGCACGCTGGGCGGAGCTCGCGTCCTATGCACCGGCGCTCGCCAACACGCTTGCGAACACCGGCGCCGGAAAATGGGCGGCCGGAATCCACCACCACGCCCATCTGCCGAGGTTCGCTTCACAGACCTTCCGCAGCTGGTTCCGCCAGCGCGGCGCCAGAGGCATGGGCAAGGAGCGCGTGCTCCTCTGGACCGACACGTTCAACAACCACTTCCGTCCGCAAACCCTGACGGCGGCGACCCAGCTGCTCGAACGCGCCGGATACAAGGTCGCCATCCCCGATGAGCCGCTGTGCTGCGGGCGCCCGCTCTATGACTGGGGATTTCTCGACAAGGCGAAGCAGCGGTTCGAGCGCGTCATCGCGGTGCTTCGCGCCGACATCGACGCCGGAACGCCGATCGTCGTTCTCGAGCCCGCCTGCGCCTCGGCATTCAAGGACGAACTTCGAAACCTGATGCCGGGCCGCGCCGAGGCGCAGAAGCTCTCCAGCCAGGTGCATTATGTCGCCGACTTCGTCGGCAGCGCCATCGATCGCTATCCGACCTTCCTCAAGGGCGGAGCCGCGCTCGTGCAGCCGCATTGTCATCATCATGCGGTGATCGGGTTCGACGGCGAAGCGGCGCTCCTCGCCATGCTCGGCCTCGAGACCGAGCGCCCGCCGCAGGGATGCTGCGGGATGGCCGGCGCGTTCGGCATGGCGAAGGAGACGTTCGATGTCGGCCGCGCGATCGGGGAACGCGTGCTCCTCCCCCGCGTCCGCGACCTCGACGCCGAGACGGTGATCGTCGCCGACGGCTTCAGCTGCCGCGAGCAGATCGAGCTCAACGGCGGCCGAAAGACGCTGCACATCGTCGAGCTGCTGCGTGAGCGCATCCAGTGACCGGCAGCTTGACCGGCGATAATTAATGCAACGCGCGAGGGTCCGCGACCATTGTAGCTCCGGCTCCCGTGCGGCGACACGCGTGCGAGAGCGTCGGGGTCGCCGGAAGCAAATCCGGCAGATACCCGTTGTAAGGTGGTCCCTGGCCGATCGACACCGGCCGAGGACCACCGTTTGCAAGGAGCGGGCGTCGTTGGAGCGGAGGCGCGGATAGGCAAGCAGGCGGGTCCGGACAGCCCAACCACTTCCGGCGAGGCGGCATCGCGTTACGAGCCCCTCGACGTACCCCCGCTGCTGCCCATGTGGCTCGGCGCACTGCTCGCCGCCGCGGTCGGCGGAGTCCTGCTGTTCATCTTCCTGTTCTTTCCGCTTGCCGACCATCAGGAATATCGCGGCCCGATGAAGCAGCTTCCGCCGGCGCCCCAGCTGCAATCCGCGCCCGCCCGCGACCTGCAGAAGTACGAGGCGGCGAAGCAGCGGGAGTTGAACGGCGCCCCCGGCTCGGTGCCGATCGCCGTCGCCATGCAGCAGACGGCGCAACAGGGTTGGGGTGCGCCGCGGTGAAGCGCACCGCCGTCCTGCTCGGCCTGCTGCTGATCGCGGCGCCGGCGAGCGCAAGGATCGATTCCGCGACATTCCAGCAGCTCTCCTTTCGCCAGCATCCCGGCGCGCAGCTCCCGGTCGACGCACAGCTGGTGGATTCGTCCGGCCACCCGACGACGTTGGGAAGCGCGCTCGCGGGCCGGCCATCGGTGCTCGTGCTCGAATATCTCCGCTGCAAGAATCTGTGCAGCCTCGTGCTCAGCGACGCCGTGCATGCAATCGCGACGGCAGGGATGACCCCCGGACGCGAACTCGACCTGGTCGCGATCAGCATCGATCCGCGCGACACGTCGCGCGATGCCGCTGTCGCGCAAGCGATGTACGCGGCACGCTTTGCAAATCCGTCGGTGGCAGCAGCGGGGGTGCGTTTCTTCACCGCCTCGCCCGACCAGGTCCGGCGCATCGCCTCCACGATCGGCTTCCCGTATCGATACGACAAAGCGAGCGACCAGTTCGCGCATCCCGCGGGCTTCGTCGTCACCACGCCAGAAGGCCGCATCTCGCGCTACGTGCTCGGGCTCGATCCGCAGCCGGCGATGTTGAAGACCGCGGTTGCCGAGGCGGCGCTCGAAAAGGTCGAGCCTCCCGCGCACCCGCTTCTGTGCCTGTGTTTCGGCTACGATCCCGACGAGGGTTCGGTTGCCGCGCTCTCGTTCCGGCTGGTGCGAATGGCGTCGGGGGGACTCGTGCTGTGCTGCGTCGCGCTGATCGGCTTCCTCTCGCTCCGGCGCAGGACGGCCTAGTGCCGGGCTTCCCGTTCTGGCCGCCGACGGCAAGTCACTATGCGAGCCAGATCAACATCCTGTTCGGCGCGCTGCTCGTGATCGGCGCGCTGACCGCCGGACTCGTCTTCTTCCTGCTGCTGTTCTTCGCCAACAAGTACCGCCACGGCAGCAACGCGGTCCGGCACGAGCAGACGAAGAAGACATGGCGCTTCGAAGTGTCGTGGACCGTGGCGACGTTGCTCGGCTTCGTCGGCCTCGCGATCTGGGGCGCGAACCTGTTCGTCCACCTCTACAACCCGCCGGCCGACGCACTGCAAATCTTTGTCGTCGGCAAGCAGTGGATGTGGAAGGCCGAGCATCCGGGAGGTCAGCGCGAGATCAACGCGCTTCATGTCCCGGTCGGACAGGACGTGCGGCTGGTGATGGCCTCGCAGGACGTGATCCACAGCTTCTTCGTGCCGGCGCTCAGGATCAAGCAGGACGTGGTTCCGGGCCGCTATGAGACGATGTGGTTCCGCGCGGACAAGGTCGGACGGTATCACCTGTTCTGCGCCGAATATTGCGGGACCGACCATGCCCACATGGGCGGCTGGATCTATGTCATGAACCCGCGCGACTTCGGGAACTGGCTGCACGCCGAGGGCGGTCAGGAGACGCTTGCGGCGCAGGGCGAGCAGCTGTTCCATCGCTACGGCTGCAGCGGCTGCCATGAGCCCGGCGGGACAGTCCGCGCGCCGCGGCTCGAAGGGGTTTTCGGCGGCCCCGTTCCGCTGTCGGACGGGAGCGTCGTGATCGCCGACGAGCGCTACGTGCGCGATTCGATCCTCGATCCGAAAGGACAAGTCGCCGCCGGCTACGACCCGGTGATGCCGACCTTCGCGGGGCAGATCAACGAGGACGATCTCGCCAAGCTCGTCGCCTACGTCGAATCCATCGGACCGCAGCCGGGGGGAAGCCGCTGATGCACGCGCCGCAGAACGAGACCTATCTCAACGCGACCGTCGGCATCCGCTCGTGGCTGCTGACCACCGATCACAAGCGCATCGCTCTGCTCTATTTCGCGGGGATCACCTTCTTCTTCTTCATCGGCGGGATCGCGGCGACCCTGATCCGGCTCGAGCTGATCACGCCCGGACCGACGCTGGGAAGCCCCGATTTCTACAACCGCCTGTTCACCATGCACGGCATCATCATGGTGTGGTTCTTCCTCATCCCGTCGATTCCGACGACGATGGGCAACTTCATCCTGCCGATGATGATCGGCGCGCGCGATCTCGCCTTCCCGCGGCTGAACCTCCTGAGCTGGTACCTTTACATCACCGGCGGGATCGTCACGGTCGCGGCGCTGCTGCTCGGTGGGGTCGACACCGGCTGGACCTTCTACGAGCCTTATTCGACCTTCTACGCGACCGGCTACGTGATCCTGACGGTGTTCGGGATTTTCATCTCGGGCTTCTCGTCGATCCTTACGGGCCTCAACTTCATCGTCACCGTGCACAAGCTGCGCGCACCCGGCATGACCTGGTACCGGTTGCCGGTGTTCGTCTGGTCGACCTACGCGACCAGCATCATCCTCGTGCTTGCGACGCCCGTGCTCGCGATGACGCTGCTGATGCTGCTGGCCGAGCGCGTGCTCCACGTCGGCATCTTCTCGCCCCAGCTCGGCGGCGACCCGATCCTGTTCCAGCACATGTTCTGGTTCTACAGCCACCCGGCCGTGTACATCATGATCCTGCCCTCGATGGGCGTGATCAGCGAGGTCGTGCCGGTCTTCTCGAGCAAGCCGCTGTTCGGATATTATTTCGTCGTTTGGTGCAGCATTGCCATCGCGGCGATCGGCTTCCTCGTCTGGGGGCACCACATGTTCGTCGCGGGCCAATCGCTCTACGCGAGCCTTGCTTTCTCCTTCCTCAGCTACCTCGTCGCGGTGCCCTCGGCGATCAAGGTGTTCAACTGGGTCGCGACCATGCACGAGGGGTGGATCCGCTTCGACGC
>JAICXO010000071.1 GCA_025980335.1 Sphingomonas sp.
ACCCAGGTAAAAGAGCTCCGGGATGCTGAAGGCGTCGGTCGCCAGCAGGACCTTGGAGGTCGGCGCTAGCTCCAGCGCGGCCCGGAGGGCGGAGACGCCGCCGTGCGCCGTGAACGGCATGGTCAGCGAGAGGTCGATGTAAACGTGGCCGTAAATCCCGGCCAGATAGCCTGCCTCTCGAGCGAAGGGATAGGCGTGCAGCAGCACGAAGCGTACACCGCGCAGCGCGGGGTCTTGCAGCAGGGGGCGCAGGTGCAATGGATTGGCCGAACGGAGGTCGATATCGGCATCCCCGAACCCGGTGTGGAACTGCACGGGCAGTTCCTGGGCCGCCGCCGATTCCAGCGCAACCCGCAGGAGATATTCGAGCAGCTCGCGGGCGAGGTCGACTGCCCGCTGCATCTCGGCATTACCGAAGCGGGCGGCCTGATCGGCGGGACGGTCAAATCCGCGATCGGGATCGGCAACCTGCTGTGGGCAGGCATCGGCGACACAATCCGCGTGTCGCTGTCCGCCGAACCCGAGGAAGAAGTCCGGGTCGGCTACGAAATCCTGAAGGCGCTCGGCATCCGCAGCCGCGGTGTCCGCGTCGTCTCCTGTCCGAGCTGCGCGCGCCAGGGGTTCGACGTGATCCGAACGGTCGAGGCGCTCGAAAGCCGGCTCCAGCACATCAAGACGCCGATGTCGCTGAGCGTGCTCGGCTGCGTGGTCAACGGTCCCGGTGAAGCGCGCGAAACCGACATCGGGATCACCGGCGGCGGCAACGGCACGCACATGGTCTATCTGTCCGGAGTGACCGACCACCACGTCAAGGACGGCAACATGGTCGATCACATCGTGAAGCTGGTCGAAGCGAAGGCCGCGGAGATCGAGGCCAGCGACGCTGCTGCCGGGGGCAGCAGCCAAAGCGGGCCTGCGGAGGCGCAGCCGCTGGTCGACGCGGCGGAATAGTTTAGCGTTTCTTCACCTGTCCGGCGCAGCATCGCGCCGTGACCAAGCTGCTGCTCATCGTCATGCTTTTCGGAATGGCCGCCGACGCGATTGCGTCGTCGAATGCCGAACCGCCGCTGCTGATCGACAGCGCGCCCGCGCCGGCGCCACTCGACGGGCCACACTAAGCCGTTAGAGGCGGCGCGTGCGCCGCGTCACCCATCCGGTTCAGGGATTTCTCGCCGCGCTCGGCGCGGTCGCAGTGCTGTCGATCATGGACGCGGTGATGAAGCACCTCGTGCTCGTCATCGGAATCTTCGGCGTCAGCGTCTGGCGCGCCGTCGCGAATCTACTGCTGAGCGGCGCCCTCTACCTGCCGCGCCGGAAGCGCTGGCCGACTCGAAGGACGCTGTGGATACACCTCGTTCGGAGCGTCGTGGTGACGATCATGGCGGTGCTGTTCTTCTGGGGGATCGGCCGGGTGCCGCTCGCCCAGTCGATTGCGTTGACCTTCATTGCGCCGCTGATCGCGATGCTGCTCGCGCCCCTGTTCCTGGGCGAGAAGCTCGCGCGACGGTCGATCGGCGGCGCGGTCGCGGCATTCGCCGGCGTCATCGTCATCGTCGTCGGGCAAGCACGCGCGCAGGTCCGGCCCGACGTGCTGCTCGGAATCGCTGCGATCCTCGGCTCGGCGGTCTGCTACTCGGGGAACATCCTGATGATGCGCTGGCAAGCGCTCGCCGCGAAGCCGCTCGAGATCAACTTCTTCCAGTCCGTGGTGGTGCTTTTGCTGTGGACGGCCGCTCTGCCACTGATCGGAATCCCGCACTGGCCAGCGGGACAGATCGGCTGGGTGATCGTCGCATCGATCCTCTCCACCACCGGTGGGCTGCTGTTCGCCTGGGCTTATGCGCGCGGAGAGGCGAGCTACCTCGCGGTTACGGAGTATAGCGCGTTTCTGTGGGCATCGGCGCTCGGCTGGCTCGTGTTCCGCGAGCGGGTGTCTCTGTATACGCTGGCGGGCGCTGTGCTGATCGTCGGCGGCTGCCTGATGGCGGCGCGGCGCAAGACGCTTGTCCCTCCTGAGATCGATGTCGCCGCCTAGCCTCCGGACGCGAGCAGGTTCACGGTGAAGGCGAGGACGCCGATGTTGAAGGCGAAGGCCGCGAGGCAGTGGAAGGTCACGACCTTGCGCACCCGCTGATCGGTGATCTCGACGTCCGACGTCGCGAACGCCATGCCGCAGGTGAACGCGAAATAGACGAAATCCCAATAGACCGGCTCGGCCGTTCCGGGGAACCTGAACCCCGCGCAGCCGGTGGGCGGCTGAATGTAGGCCATGTGTGCATAGTGAAGCGCATAGACCGTGTTGCTGAACAGCCAGGCGACGATCAGGGTGATGATGATCACGGCCTTGGCGACGGGTGCGGGGTGACCGCCGGTCGTCTCGGCCGCGACGGCAATCAACAGAACCGCCATGACGATTGCGGTGACGACGAGGAGGACGGTGCGGTTGGCATCGTTGAGGCGCGCGATCCGTTCGATCTCGGCGGGGTCGTTGATCGACAGGATGCTCGAGCAGGAAACGAGGAAAAGCACGGCCCCGAGATCGAACGCCGCGATCAGTCCGAGCGACCAGCTCCCGAGCCAGAAGCCGGCAGGAACTGCACCCAACAGCAGGACGACCACGAACGCCACGAAGCGCCAGGGTGCAATGGAGTTGCCGATGGTCTGCACCTTCGCCATGGCGCGGGAGCGTAACCGTTCGTCCATCGACGGGAAAGGATTGCGATGCCCTGGCTTTGGCTGATCATCGGCGGCTGCTTCGAAGTCGGCTTCACGACCTCGCTGCGGTTCGTCGACGGGTTCAGGAACCTGCCCTGGACGCTCGCTTTTCTCGCCTCGGTTGCCGTCAGCATGGGCCTGCTCGAGGTCGCGTCCCGATCGATCCCGATGGGTACTGCTTACGCCGTCTGGGGCGGCATCGGAGCGGTCGGCACGGTGATTGTCGGCATCCTCTGGTTCCATGAGCCGGCCGGGATCGTCCGGGTGCTTCTGATCCTCGCGATCGTCGCAGCGATCGCGGCCCTGCGCCTCACGGGCTGAGCGGTCGCTCGCCTCCAGTCCGAGCGAGCTGCGGCGGGTCCGGAGTGGCATGTCGCGAAAATTGACGCTAGCAGTGCCCCGCGCTGGCTCGAATGGGCAAGCGACAAGCAGCCGTGATCGACGGGAGCGACCGAATTGACGAAGCCGCAAATGTTCCTCGCCTGCGCCGCCGCGGCGCTCGCGACCGCAGGGTGCCACAAGAACAACAGCAATAGCGAGGGGAGTGCTCCGGTTCCGAACGAGACCGTCACGATCACGCAGGCGAACCCGCCGCCGGGCGGGACCTGGGCCGACGTCGTCAACGAGACGTCCGACGGCTTCATGATGGGCAATCCGAACGCGAAGGTGAAGCTGATTGAGATCGGATCCTTGTCGTGCCCGCACTGCAAGGCATTCGACGACGAAGGCGTGCCGCAGCTCATCAGCCAATATGTGAAGCCCGGGAAGGTCAGCTGGGAATTCCGTCCGTACATTATCCATGGACCGATCGACATGGCGGCCGATCTCATTGTGCGCTGCGACGGGATGAAGAACTTCTTCCCGCTGGTGCAGGCGCTCTACAAGGACCAGGCGGTGTGGATGGGCAAGGTCGAAGCGACGCCGCAGGACAAGCTCGCGCAGATCCAGAACCTGCCGACGAACCAGGTATTCGTCGCAATCGCCAACCTTCTCGGGCTCCAGGACTGGGCGGCTGTGCGCGGCCTGCCGGTCGCAAAGAGCAACAAGTGCCTCAGCGATCAGGCGATGATCGACAAGGAGGTCCAGGTGACCGCCGACGTGAACAATCAATATCCCGAGTTCTCGGGGACGCCGGCATTCGTGATCGATGGGAAGATGTTGCCGAAGGACACGACCACCTGGGACAAGCTCCAGCCTCAGCTCGAGGACGCACTGAAATGAGCGCGGCAGCGGCTGCGGTTCTCGCCCAGTCGTAAGCGTGAGCGATTCGTCGGTGCAGCGATTCGCCTGCACTCAGTGCGGCAAGTGCTGCAACCGTTCGCCCGAGGTCGAATTGTCGGAAGCGGCGGCGCTCGCCGACATGTTCGTGTTCAGGCTCATGTTTCGCCTTTACTGGCTTCCCGTTCACGAGAGCCGCTCTCGCGCTGCGCGTGACAGCGGAGCGAATTCGCCTGAGACCTTCTTCGAGCGGAAGCGGCTGCTGAATGCCTTTGCGGCACGCAAGTATCCGCTCAAGCTGCGGCGCGACGGAAAGGCCGTCGCCTACACCAAATATCTCGTGATCTCCGCGCTCGCGCTCGACACGATTGGCGGCGCCTGCAGCGCGCTCCTGGATAACAAATGCGGCATTCACGATCGGCGGCCACTGAGCTGCCGATCGGTTCCGTTCCATTATTCGCGGACGGAGGCTTCGGGAGCGGCCGACCTCACGGCATTCGTCGCTACGAAGGGCTACGAATGCGACACGAGCGATGCTGCACCCATCGTCTGGGATAGTGGCCGCGTGATCGATGCCGACATTGCGGCCGCGCGCTCCCAGGCGCTTGCGGTCGCGCAACAGGACCGCCGCTGGAGCGATGCAATCGTCCGCCGAATGAACGCGAAGTCTTCGGCTTCATCTTCGCTGCCGAGCGTCGATGAGGTCGAGGCAAATGCGCGACTCGGCGCGATGACCACGTCGATGCAAGTCGCGTGGCGGATTGCCGCGGACGCGGGCCTTATCGCTCCCGGCGAGTGCGACCGGCTGGTCGCGGCTCAGCTTGACGCGATCGGCGGCGAGCTCGCCCGGCCCGGCTGCTCGCAGGAGGCGAGGCGAACGCTTGGCGACATGCAAGCCGAGTACCGTCAACACCTGAACGGCGGACAGGCGATTGCGATGAGCGCCTAGCGATCACGGACCATTGCGGATCGCCAACGAAAGCGGCACGATGCGGAGAATGGCCCGATATCGAAAGAAGCAGATCGCCGTCGACGCCGTCCAATGGTTCGAACACGGCGATCATCCCGCAGTCCTTGCCGAGGAGGGCGACGCCGCGGCCGGCTACGTCGACACGCCCGAAGGCCGCCTGCGCGTGCTTCCCGGCGACTGGATCATCACCGGCGTCGCCGGGGAGCACTATCCCTGCAAGCCGGAAATCTTCGAGCAGCTCTACACGCGCGAGGATTGAGCGGCGGCATGCTGGGCTTGGCGATGGCTTTGGCCTTTGCGAGTTCATCGGTCGCTGACTTGGACGGCCGAGGCGATGGGCCGCCCATGACCAATTGCTCGGACAAGACCACGTTGCAGGTAAACGCGTGCCTCAATGCTCGTCTGGAACAACGCGATGCCGCTCTCAATCTTTACTATCAGACCGCGATTGGGCGGATCGGCAAGGAAAACGGAAGCGACACAGCGCAAGAGTTCGTCCGCGCCGAGCGATCATGGATCGGCTATCGCGATTCCGAATGCGGCTCCGTATTCGATCGATACGCTGGAACCATCCGGGTCAGCGTCGAGATCGACTGCCGCATCCGGCTTACGGAACTTCGAACCTATGCGATCTGGCGCGATTGGCTGACCTATCCCGACAGCACGCCGCCGTTGCTTCCGCGGCCGGACGTCGAATCGGCTATTTCCGGTCATTGACCGGCAAGCTTAAGCGAACATCCAATCAGCGCGGGGCGGGCAGAAGGTAGGGCGCTACTTCAGGGTCGCCTTCCTCGATCGATCGGTAGAAGCTGGGCGTCGGGAACGGCCCACGCGCCTGCTCGTATGCATAGCCGAGGTTGAGCAGCAGCGCCTCGCTCCACTTTGGTCCCATGAAGCTGAGGCCGACAGGCAGCCCTTTCACCAGCCCCATCGGCACGGTGAGATGCGGGTAGCCGGCGACTGCGGCGAGATTGCCGGCACCGCCGCCGCCGAAGGAGTCGCCGTTGACGGCGTCGATTTTCCACGCCGGTCCCGTCGTCGGACCGACGAGCGCGACGACATTATACTCCTTGAGCAGACGGTCGATCCCGTTCGGCCCCGCCGCCTCGAAGCTTGCCTTGCGCGCCTTCTTGTATGCCGGGTCGTCGAGTCCCCTGGTCTTCTCGGCCGCCTCGAACAGCTCCTGTCCGAACAGCGTCATTTCCTGCTGCGCGTGCTCCTTGTCGAAGGCGATGAGGTCGGCGAGGCTCCGCGAAGCGATCGGCGCCGGGCTGCCCTTCAGATATTTGCCCATGTCGGCCTTGAGCTCGGTCATCAGCACGACATTCTCGTTCTTGCCGATGCCGCGGTCCTCGAACTTCTTGATGTCGACCAGCGTCGCGCCCTGGGCCCGCAGGAGGGCGAGCGCGGTTTCGAATGCCGGGTTGAGCTGCTCGGTCGAGGCGAAGCGCATCACACCGATTCGCTTGCCCTTGAGCGAACCGGCGTCGAGCTCGGCTGCATAATCGGTCTTGTGCTCGTCGGCGTCCTTCGTCGCCGGGTCGGCGGGATCGCTGCCGGCGATCACGGTCAGAAGCTCGGCGGCATCGCGCACATTGTCGGCCATCGGGCCCGCGGTGTCCTGGCTGTGGCTGATCGGAACGATGTAGGTGCGGCTGACGAGCCCGACCGTCGGTTTCAGGCCGACGATGCCGTTGATCGACGAAGGGCAGGTGACCGATCCATCGGTTTCCGTCCCGATGGCGAAGCGGACGATTCCGGCAGCGACGGCAGCCCCGCTCCCGCTCGAGCTTCCGCATGGGTCGCGGTCGAGCGCCCACGGGTTGTGGGTCTGCCCGCCGACGGCGCTCCAGCCGGAGATCGAATGCGACGAGCGGATGTTCGCCCATTCGCTGAGGTTCGTCTTGCCGAGAATGATCGCGCCCGCCGAGCGAAGCCGCGCGATGAGCGGCGCATCGCGGTTGGTGACGTTGCCGGCGAGCGCGAGGCTTCCGGCCGTCGTCGGTAGGGTGCCGGCGCTCTCGATATTGTCCTTGATCAGCACCGGCTGCCCGGCGAGCGGCCCGCGAAGGCTGCCTGCGTCGATCGCGCGGGCCTGTTCCATCGCGGTCGGATCGACCGCGAGCACCGAATGGAGCTGCGCATCGACCGCGGCAATCCGGTCGAGCGCGGTCTGGACGTTGACCTGGGCCGGACCCATCGACTGCGCTGTCGCCTCCCAGGAGAAAGCCAGCGCCGCAAGCGCGGCCGGCCCGACAATCCACCTACGCATACAAGCCCCCTCCCTCGGATCAGCGCGGCGCGAGCAACGCGTCGAGCGTGCCGGGACCTTTCCCGACTTTCTCGAGCGTCGGATAGCGCAGGCCGCCGTGCCAATCGAGAGCGACCGTGCGGTACACGTCGCCGTCGCGGATGAGCAGCTGCGGCGCGGCGCCGCCGTTCGCTGCGTCCTTCACCGCTTGCCTGAGACCGTCGACGTCGTTGTCGCCGTCGAACTTGCGCCCGTTGACGGCGATCAGCTCCGAACCGACGGTCAGGCCCGCGTTGAACGCCGGGCTGTCCCACAGCACGCTCGTAATCTTCCCATCCTTCGCGACGGCGAATCCGCCCGAATAAGTGAGGTCGATGTACTTGCGGTTCTCTTCGAGGCTCTTGATCCAGTTGGTCGGCTCGGGCGTGTAGACCAGCTTGTAGCCGCCCTGCGTGATCCCATCGAGCGGCGCCTGCGGCGCGATGCTGTAGATCTTGCGCTGCAAATAGCCGCGCCAGTCGTAGGGCTGAACCTTGTTGAGCGTCGCGACGATGTCGTCGAGATCGTAGGGGAGCTCGCCCCAGTCGCGGTCGCGCACGCCGTAGAACGCTTTGGCGAAATCGTCGATCGAGCGCTTGCCGCCGGATTGCTGCCGAATGATCCGGTCGACGTCCATCCAGATCAGCTCGCCCTCGCTGTAATAATCCTCCGATCGCATCCAGCTGCGCCACGGCTGCGGCGCACGCTGGGCGATGATCGGATCGTTCGTCGTGTCGATCAGCGGGCGCCACACTCGGCCCGGCGTTCCCAGGCTGTAGGCAGCGGCGGTCGACGCGATCGCATCGAGCGTGTCCTGTTTCGACAGCATCCCCGAGCGGGCGCCGAGCACATAACCCCAGAATTGCGTCTCGCCTTCATAGACCCACAGCAAATCGTCCTGCATCGGCGTGCGATAGTCGGGCGTCCACAGGTCCGCGGGCCGGCGGAACTTGCCGTTCCAGCTATGGGTGAATTCGTGCGGCAGCAGGTTGCGGGCATTGAGCTGGTTGTCCCAGTCGGTGAAATAACCGCGGTCGGTGCCGTCTTCCGAGCTGCGGTGATGCTCGAGCCCCTCGCCGCCGAGATAATCGGAGATGGTCAGAAGGAAATCATAATGGTCGTAGTGCTGCGACCCGAACGCCTTCACCGCCTGCTCCACCAGGCGCTGGTGCGCGGCGATCTCTTCGGGCTTGGCCTCGAGCTCATGATCATTGTCGGCGATGACGTCGAGAGTCACGTCGGGGCTGAGCTTGAATGCGCGATAGTGAGCACCGGCGATCAGCGGTGAATCCATCAGGATCTGGTAGCTGGTGACGGGGTAGTCGATGCTGTTGCCGGTCTGCGCGCTCGGGCGAAGTGCGGTCGCGACATGCCAGCCGGCCGGCACGATCACCGATGCCTGGATCGGGATGTCGCGTACGTAATAGCCGGCCGGATACATGGAGTTGGCGATCCACTCGATGCTCGCGAGGTCGGGAGTCGCGACGATCCGGCCCTGGTTCGCCGCGGTGGGCGAGAGATACTGGAAGTCGACATCGATCGCGCTGACGCCCGGCGGGACGGCGACATGGAACGCGTACACATCGAGATTGTCGCGTACCCACTTGAGCTCGGTGCCGTCAGCGGTCGCGCGAAAACCCGCGACCTTGTTGATCTGCCCCGAGGGCGAGTGATTGCCCGGAAGCCACTTCGGATAGAGCATCACGAAGTCGCCCGGTCCGGGCACCGGCACATGCTCGTGAACCTTGAAGATCGCGCGCGAAACGTCGCTGGCGTCGACCGTCAGCTGGATCGTGCCCGGATAGGGAACATCGCGCGCTGCCGGGATTGTGTCGATCTTCGGAGTCGCCGCCGGCGTGGTGTTCTGCGGCGGCGTGATCTGGGCCGTTGCAGCGGTTGCGAGACACGAGGACAAAAGCAGGGCAAGCGCGGCTCGGCGCATTGGCGGGACTCCTCCGGGAACCTAACGAAAGTAAACAGAACCTCTAACGGGCTTTTGCCCGGCGCGGCAACGCCGTGGGCTCGTTTGCAGAGCGTGGCTGGCACTTTGTCGAAGTTCACGGCGTTGTCAGTGGTCATTCAGTTCGCCGCGGTAACGGAGCCCCGCATGAAAAGCCGATCGACGCTGCTGGGCAGCGCTGCCGCCATCCTGCTCGCCTTGCCAGCGGTTGCACAGCAGACGACCCCGACTGCGACCCAGCAGCCGGCCGCACCAGCTGCTGCCCAGTCGGATACTGCGGCAGCGCAGGCGGTCGACGAGGATTATGGCGACGAGGAGGAGATCGTCGTCCAGGGGACGCGCGCGCGCGGGTCGGTGATCGGCGACATTCCGCCCGAGAACATCCTCGATTCGCGCGACGTGCGGGCGACCGGGGCGACGAGCATCAACGACCTGCTCGACGCGCTGGCGCCGCAGATCGGGAGCTCTCAAGGCCGCGGCGGGGAGAAGCCGGTGCTGCTCCTCAACGGGCAGCGGATCGCCAGCTTCCGCGAGCTTCGCGACATTCCGCCCGAAGCGATCGAGCGGGTCGAAATCCTTCCTGAAGAGGTGGCGCTCAAATACGGCTATCGCGCCGACCAGAAGGTCGTGAACATCGTCCTTCGGCAGCGCTTCTATTCGACCACGGCGCAAGTCGGGGCGGGCGCTGCGACCGACGGCGGCTATGTGAACGGGAATGCCGACCTCACCCGCTTCATCGTCGAGAAGAACGGGCGGACGACGCTCAACCTGCACGCCGAGGGGAACAGCCTGCTGACGGAGAGCGAGCGCAACATACTGATCTCGACGCCGCCCGACGGCGCAACCACCGACGAAGAGCTCGCCGCGCGGTCGCTGCTCGGGACCAAGCGCGACCTTCGCGCTTCGGGGACCTTCAACCGTCAGGTGCTGGGCGATGTCTCGGCGACTTTGAACACCGAGCTCGAGCACACCGACGGGCGCGCGCTGATCGGTCTCGGCGATACCCTTCTCGTCCCGCTCGCGCGCAACACCAGCACCGACACGACGCATGCCGGGCTGACGCTCAACGGAACCAAGTCGAACTGGCGCTGGACGCTGACCAGCGACGCGGATCTCGAGCGTGACCTCACCGGCACCGACGTCGACGTGCTGAACGCGCGCCGCGACCGGGCACGCGAGACGACCGAATCCGGGGACATGAAGGCGACGGCCAACGGCAATTTGTTTTCGCTTCCGGCCGGTGATGCGAGCACCACCCTCACGCTTGCCGGCAGCACGGTTCACTTGAACAGCCAGCGCACGACACTCGACTTCACCGACACTCATTCGCTGAGCCGGACGACGGGCGAGGCGGCGATGAACGTCGATCTGCCGATCTCGCGCCGCAATCGGGGCTTCAGCGCGCTCGGCAACCTGACGCTCAACGGCAATGCCGAGGTCGACCAGCTCTCGGATTTCGGCACGCTGACCACGATCGGCGCGGGCGCGAACTGGTCGCCGGTCGACCGGCTGAACTTCATCACCAGCTGGACCCGCGAGGAAGGGCCGCCGACGATCAATCAGCTCGGCGATCCGGTCATCGAGACGCCGGGGACGCGCATCTTCGACTTCACCACCGGCCAGACGGTGCTCGCGACGGCGATCACCGGTGGCAACCCCAACCTGCTTGCCGACCGCCGGAACGTCCTGAAGCTCGGTGCGAACTGGCAGCCGTTCGAAAACACCGACCTGCGCTTTCGCGGCGAATATGTTCACCAGACGATCGCCCGGCCGATTTCGAGCCTGACGGTGACGCCGACGATCGAGGAGGCGTTCCCGGACCGCTTCGTCCGCGCCGCGCCGCTACCAGGCGAGACGGTCGGACAGCTGATCAGGGTCGACCTGACGCCGGTGAATTTCGAAAGTTCGCAGCGCGACACGCTTCGGATCGGCTTCGACTTTTCGAAGCCGCTGAAATCGCATCAGCCGTCGCAAGCCGTGATGGACCAGATGCGCGCGCAGTTTCGCGGCCGCGCCGGCGGAAGCCGCAGCGGCCAGGCGGGCACTGCGGCCGCAACAACTCCGCAGCAGCAGGGAACGAATCCACCCGTGTCGGGACAGGCGGCCGCCGCTCCACCGGAGCGTCCGTCCTCGGGCGGAGGCGGCTTCCGCGGCGGCGGCAGAGGCGGACGCGGCGGCTTCTTCGGCGGCGGCAATCGCGGACGGCTCACCTTCTCGCTGACCGACACCATCACCTTCGTCGACAAGGTGAAGATCGGTCCCGGCCTGCCCGAGATCGATTATCTCCACGGCGATGCCGCGGGGCAGACCGGCGGGACTCCGCGCCACGACGTCGAAGCGCAGGCCGGCTATTTCAACAACGGCATCGGCGCGCGGCTCAAGGCCGACTGGCGAAGCGGCACGACGGTCGACACGCTGACCGGCGACAATCTGCGCTTCTCGCCGCTCGCGACCTTCGACCTGCGACTGTTCGCCAACCCTGGCGACATTCCCGAGCTCGAGGTCAAGCACCCGTGGCTGCGGGGCACGCAGGTGCAGTTCCGGATCGACAACATCCTCAACAGCAGGCCGGCAGTGCACGATGCCAACGGCAACGTGCCGCTGAGCTACCAGCCCGACCTGCTCGATCCGCTCGGCCGGACGATCATGATCAGCTTCCGAAAGCTGTTCCTGCCCGATCCGAGCTGGTTCCGGCGCCAGTTCCAGGAGATGCGGCAGCAGCAGGGCCGCCCGTCCAGCTAACCGCTCGTCGAAGTTCATGAACTGGCCAGCAGGCGGTTACACGGCCGCGGACACGGGAGCCGGCAATGGGCCGTCGCATGCAATATTATGTGCTTTTCGGGTCGATGATTCCGCTTGCCCAACCGGTCGTCGCGCAGACCGCCGCGCCTTCGGCAACAACCGTCACCACACCGTCTCTTGACACAGCCGACGACGACATCGTCGTCAAGGGGAAGCCGCCGCGGGGCTCCGCCATCGGCGACATTTCGCCGCAGCGAGTCCTCGACTCGCATGACGTGAAAGCCACCGGAGCGACGAGCTTCGACGAACTGCTGGAATCGATCGCGCCGGACATCGGGATTGCACGCGGGTCGGGCGCCGCTCGGCCGCTGGTGCTGCTCAACGGCCGCCGCGTTTCGAGCTATCGCGAGCTCCGCGACATTCCGATCGAAGCGATTTCGCGTGTCGACATCCTGCCCGAAGAGGTCGCGCTCAAATACGGTTATCCGCCGGACCAGAAGGTCGTGAACGTCGTCCTTCAGAACCGCTTCGTGGAGACCGTTGCCTTGGGCGCCGTCAACACCGCAGCGAACAAGGGCTATGCGGGCGGCGGCGGCGATCTCACCCGGATCGTGCTTACGCCCAAGCAGCGCACGACGCTCAATCTCCATGCCGGCACCGACGATATTCTGAGAGGCGCTCAGCGGAGCCTCGTCGAGCAGCAATATGAAAGTGTCGGCACCGGAGCCACGGGTCTGCTCGTCCCGCCGGAACTGGGCGTGAGGGCAACCGGAACGTGGTACCGCGCGCTGCCCGACAACGTCGATGCGACCGTCAACGCGCAGGCAGCGCACAGCAACGGTCATCTGCTGAGCGGCCTGTCGGAACAGCTGCCGGCCGAGCTTCACCGGCGCACGCTCGACGACAGCCTCCACGTCGGCTCGACCCTGATCGGAGATGCCGGCGAGTGGCACTGGAACCTTGCCGCCAACGGCGACTTGGACCGCAACCGGACGAGAACGACCGATCTCGGGCAGCTGTTTGCACCCGGCGATGCCGGGTCGAGCCACGCCGAGGGCGACATCGATGGGACGCTGAACGGGCCTCTGTTCGAGGCGTCCGGCGGGACTGCCGAGGTGACGCTCAGGGCCGCCGCCTCGCAGGAATATCTCGACGTCGACGAAGCCCGCTTCGCGACGCCTCCCCCGGGTTCGACGAATCGCGCCACCGGCACCGGGGCAGCGAGCATCGACATCCCGATCTCCCACCGTCACGCGCGCTTCAGCAGTTTCGGCAACTTGACGATCAACGCGAACGCCGA
>JAICXO010000025.1 GCA_025980335.1 Sphingomonas sp.
AGCAATCGCTCCGCCGGACAGTGGCACGTTCGACTGACCCGCAGGCGGGATTCCCCGTCCCAGGTAGATTGCTGCAACGACGAGAATGACGATCAGCGGCAGGGCTTTGAGGATTGTCGTCGTCACCTGCATCGCACCGGCCGCGCGCGCGCCGGAGGCATTGACGATCCACATGAGCCACAGGAGCAGGATCGAAACCGCGGGCGCGACGATCGGCGCGCCGAGTGCCGGAGCGATATGGCTGAGGTTACTCAGCGCCGCGATCGGCAGAATCGCGACCGCCGTCCAAACCGAGATCAGATAGCTCCACATCACCACGAACGCGACTTCCGGTCCGAATGCCTCTTCGACGTAAGCGAATGGGCCGCCTTCCACGTGAGCCGAGAGGATTGCGAAGGTTGCGGCCAGGAACAGGGCGCCGGCAATGGTGATGCCCCAGGCGTAAATCGCATTCGCACCGAAAGGCGCGAGCAACGCCGGAAGCAGGAAAAGACCGGCGCCGATCATATTGCCGACGATGAGCGCCGTCGTCATCGTCACCCCGAGTTGCCGTTCGCTAGACGGCGGATCGACATTGATAGGCGGATCGATGACGCCCGCAGCTTGGCTAGCCATGTTGTCGTCCCTCCCGGCGCTTGGCATTGCGGCGCCCCCGGCCTAACCGGCCGCGCTATTCTATACGCAGGCAGGGACAGCAATGCGCGCATTCATTTTCCCGGGACAGGGCAGCCAGGCCGTAGGCATGGGCGGTGCGCTGGCGGACGCGAGCCGTGCCGCGCGCGACGTCTTCGACGAGGTCGATGAGGCGCTGGGGCAGAACCTGTTCCGGCTGATGCGCGAAGGCCCCGACGAGCAGCTGAAGCTCACCGAAAATGCGCAGCCCGCGATCATGGCGCACTCTGTCGCAGTGTTCCGCACGCTCGGTGTGAGTCTCTCGGACGTCGCGCGGTTCGTCGCAGGGCACAGTCTCGGCGAATACTCGGCGCTTTGCTGTGCCGGTTCGTTCGACCTGGCCACGACGGCAAAGCTCCTCAAACTGCGCGGACAGGCAATGCAGCAGGCGGTGCCGGTCGGGGAGGGCGCAATGGCGGCGCTGCTCGGCGCTGATCTCGGGCTTGCGCAGCGGATCGCCGAAGCGGCGTCGGAAGGCGAAGTGTGCACCGTCGCCAACGACAACGACCCGTCGCAGGTCGTGATCTCGGGGCAGACGTCGGCGATCGACCGTGCGATCGCGATCGCCAAGGACATGGGCGCCAAGCGGGCCGTGCCGCTACCCGTCTCCGCCCCGTTCCACTGCCCGCTGATGCAGCCCGCTGCAGAAGCGATGCGTGATGCGCTCAGCTATGTCGTGCTCGATCAGCCAATCGTGCCGGTGTTCGCGAATGTTACCGCAGAGCCGGAAACGGACCCAGACACGATCCGCAACCATCTCGTCGACCAGGTCACGGGAATGGTCCGCTGGCGCGAGAGCGTCGCGAACATGTTCGAGGCCGGCGTGCACGAGTTCGTCGAGATCGGCGGCAAGGTGCTCGGCCCAATGGTCAAGCGCACCGCCCCTGAAGCGAAAGTCACGAGCGTGGTGACGATGGATGACGTCGAAGCGCTGGCGAAGGAAATCGCATAGATGTTCGATCTCACAGGAATGACGGCACTGGTGACGGGGGCTTCGGGCGGACTCGGGAGTGCCATTGCCGAAGCACTTGCGAAGCAGGGGGCGCGGCTTGCGCTTTCGGGGAGCAATGGCGAGAAGCTCGAGCGCTTCCGTGGTGAGCTCGGCGGCGACCATGTCGCGCTTGCGTGCAATCTCGCGGACGGCGCAGCCGTCGACAGCCTCGTGCCGCAAGCGGTCGACGCGCTCGGCGGCAAGCTCGACATCCTCGTCAACAATGCCGGAGTCACCCGTGACAATCTCCTCATGCGGATGAAGGATGAGGAGTTCGAGGACGTGATCCGGATCAATTTGGAAGCCGCGTTCCGGCTGATGCGCGCCGCTGCCAAGCCAATGATGCGCGCCCGGTTCGGGCGGATCGTTTCGATCACCTCGGTGGTCGGCGTCACGGGCAATCCGGGCCAAGCGAATTACGTCGCGTCGAAGGCTGCCCTGATCGGCATGACCAAGGCGGTGGCGCAGGAGCTTGCGACCCGGAACATCACCGTCAATGCCGTCGCGCCAGGCTTCATGGCTTCGGCCATGACCGACGCGCTCAACGACCAGCAGCGGGCAAGCATCCTGTCGCGCATTCCGGTCGGAGCGATGGGCACGGGCGAGGACGTCGGCGCTGCGTGTGTCTATCTCGCAAGCCGCGAGGCGGGGTACGTCACCGGCCAAACGCTGCACGTCAACGGCGGCATGGCCATGCCTTGATCCTCGGGCCTTGCTGCCCTTGTCGCACTTCGACCGCCTCCTATATCCCGGATGAACTGAGCATTTTCGGTCGCTCTTTGAGCGGTCGAGTGGGGCTGGAAGAAAGAGGGATGTAAGAACATGGCCAAGGTCATCGGAATCGACTTGGGCACGACCAACAGCTGCGTCGCCGTTATGGAAGGCGGGAAGCCGAAGGTCATCGAGAATTCGGAAGGCGCGCGCACCACGCCTTCGGTGGTCGCTTTCACCAAGGATGGTGAGCGGCTGATCGGCCAGCCGGCGAAGCGCCAGGCGGTCACCAATCCGGACAATACGATTTTCGCGGTGAAGCGCCTCATCGGCCGCCGCTACGACGACCCGATCACCAAGAAGGACACCGAGTTGGTGCCCTACAAGATCGTCAAGGGCCAGAACGGCGACGCGTGGGTCGAAGCGGGGGGCAAGGACTATTCCCCGTCGCAAATTTCCGCCTTCATTCTCCAGAAGATGAAGGAAACCGCCGAGGCCTATCTCGGCGAGAGCGTCGCCCAGGCGGTGATCACCGTTCCCGCTTACTTCAACGACGCGCAGCGCCAGGCGACCAAGGATGCCGGACAGATCGCGGGCCTCGAAGTGCTCCGCATCATCAACGAACCGACTGCTGCGGCTCTGTCGTATGGCCTCGAAAAGGAAGACGGCAAGACGATCGCCGTTTACGATCTTGGCGGCGGCACCTTCGACATTTCTGTCCTCGAGATCGGCGACGGTGTGTTCGAGGTGAAGTCGACGAACGGCGACACGTTCTTGGGCGGCGAGGACTTCGATGCGCGCATCGTCAACTGGCTCGCCGACCAGTTCAAGGCCAAGGAGGGCATCGACCTCCGCACCGACCGGCTTGCGCTCCAGCGGCTCAAGGAAGCCGCGGAAAAGGCCAAGATCGAGCTTTCATCGGCGCAGACGACCGAAATCAACCAGCCGTTCATCACCGCGCGCATGGAAGGCGGGACGACCACCCCGCTTCACCTGGTGGTGACGCTCACCCGCGCCGAGCTGGACAAGCTCGTCGGCGATCTCGTCGACCGCACGATCGAGCCTTGCAAGAAAGCGCTGAAGGACGCGGGGATCGACGTCAAGGACATCGCCGACGTCGTTCTGGTCGGCGGTCAGACGCGCATGCCGCTGGTCCGGGAGCGGGTGAAGGAATTCTTCGGCCGTGATCCGCACACCGGCGTCAATCCCGATGAGGTCGTGGCAATGGGCGCGGCGATCCAGGCCGGCGTTCTGCAGGGCGACGTCAAGGACGTGCTGCTGCTCGACGTGACGCCGCTGTCGCTCGGCATCGAGACCTTGGGCGGCGTGTTCACGCGGATGATCGACCGGAACACCACGATCCCGACGAAGAAGAGCCAGGTCTTCTCGACCGCCGAGGATAATCAGAACGCGGTCACCATCCGCGTCTTCCAGGGCGAGCGCGAGATGGCGGCCGACAACAAAATCCTCGGGCAGTTCGATCTCGTCGGAATTCCGCCCGCCCCGCGCGGCGTGCCGCAGATCGAAGTCACCTTCGACATCGACGCCAACGGCATCGTCAATGTCAGCGCCAAGGACAAGGGCACCGGCAAGGAGCAGCAGATCCGAATCCAGGCTTCGGGCGGCCTTGCCGACAGCGACATCGAGAAGATGGTCCGCGAAGCCGAGCAGTTCGCCGAGGAAGACAAGAAGCGGCGTGCTTCGGCCGAGGCGAAGAACAACGCCGAGAGCCTCATCCACACGACCGAAAAGCAGGTCGCGGAGCACGGCGACAAGGTTTCCGGCGACGTGAAGTCCGAGATTGAGAAGGCGCTGGCCGAGGCCAAGACCGCGGTCGAGAGCGGCGATGCGGACGAGATGCAGCAGAAGACTGCCGCGCTCACGCAGGCAGCCATGAAGCTCGGCGAGGCAATGTACAAGGCGCAGCAAGCCGAAACTCAGGCGGCCGCCGGGCCCGATGCGGGCACTTCCGGTCCGTCGGAGAACCCGGCTGAAACGCAGGAAGAGGTCGTCGACGCCGAGTTCTCCGAGGTCGACGACGAGAACAAGGGATGATGAGGAGGCGCCGCGTGCCTGTCGGGGCGGCGCCGAATCCTGTGCAGCGTAATGGGGAGGGATGATGGTCGAGCAGGACTATTACGAACTGCTGGGCGTCGCGCGTGGGGCTGACAATGCGGCGATCAAGTCCGCGTATCGCCGTCTCGCGATGGAATGCCATCCCGACCGCAAGAACGGCTGCAAGGAATCGGAAGCGCGGTTCAAGGCCATCAACCAGGCCTATGACGTGCTCAAGGACCCGCAGAAGCGCGCCGCTTACGATCGCTTCGGCCACGCCGCATTCCAGAATGGCGGCAGCGCCGACCCCTTCGCCGAAGCGGGGTTCAACGGCTTTTCTGACATTTTCTCGACGATCTTCGGCGAGTTCATGGACCAGCGCGGCGCGCGCCAGAATGCCGCTCGCGGCGCCGACCTCCGCTACGATATCGAGCTCAGCCTGGAAGAGGCATTCACCGGAGTCGAGAAGACCATCACGGTCGAGGCGCTGGCGAACTGCGACGTGTGCGACGGCCGCGGCTGCACCGGTCTCGACCGCTGTGCGAGTCGTTGCCAGACATGCGGCGGCGCCGGCAAGATCCGCACTCAGCAGGGCTTTTTCATGGTCGAGCGCGGCTGCCCAAATTGCCGCGGGTCGGGCGAAGTGATCACCAATCCGTGCGGCAACTGCCACGGCGAAGGCCGCGCGCTCAGCCAGCGCAAGCTCTCGGTGAAAATTCCCGCGGGGGTCGACGACGGCACCCGCATCCGGGTCGCGGGAGAAGGCGAGGCGGGGCTTCGCGGCTCGGCGAGCGGCGACCTTTATCTATTCGTGCACATGAAGCGCCACCCGATTTATGCGCGCGAGGGCACGACTCTGATCGCCGAATGCCCGGTCAGCTTTACGACCGCTGCGCTCGGAGGATCGATCACGCTTCCCGGCATCGACGGCAAAGAAATCGACCTCAAAATTCCCGCGGGAATGCAGTCAGGAGAGCAGCTCCGCCACCGGGGATCGGGCATGAGCGTCCTCAACGGTCGGGGCCGCGGCGACCTCATGGCCCGAATTCTCGTCGAGACGCCAACGCGCCTCAGCAAGGAGCAGAAGAAACTCCTCGAAGAGTTCCGCGACAGCGAAACGGGCGACGAATGTCCGGCGGTGAAGAGTTTCTTCAGCCGGGTCCGGGAATATTTCGCCGCCTAGGCGCCCGTCTTGAGGCGATCGATCTCAAGCCGCATGGCGAACAGCTGGGCGAACAGCTCGGCGGCGGCATGAAGCTCTAGACAGGGTTCGCGCGCGGTCCGGCTGTCGCAGCGGAATTCGCCGGTGATCCCGTCGACTCGGAAGGGCACCCTCAGGCACGCGCGGATTGCCTGTTTCCGCAGTTTTTCGAGCGACTCCGGATCGGCGAAGCGCGTGAGGGCACTGGCGGCAGCGCCGTCATTCCGCTGCCGTGGAAAAATCGAGACCGGCTTCGCTTCAGTGTCGGCAAGCACGACCGGCAGATCGGCAGCGTCGATCGGTCCGGTCGCAAATGCACTGCGGCTGCTTTCCGCGCGTTCGCCGCCGCAGACGAGAGTGACTCGATCGTAGCCGGTGAGCGCGCGCATGCGCCGCGCGGCGTTGTCGAGCAGCGCTTCTCCGTGAGTCTGCACAAGGCCCGAAACGAGACCGCCTACGGTTCCGAAACATTCGCCGAAGGAGCCTGCCGAAGCGACAGCCTCCAGGATGACCCGGCCATCGCGAAGCTGGAAGGCGATATCGACCAGGTCGGGATCGTCGGTCAGCCGGATGCCGTATGCACGGGCGATTCCAATCGTCCCGCTGAGCCGTGAGAAGAGATTCCTGAGATCGTGAAGCGCCTGCGCATGGACGAACTTGCCGAGTGGCTCCTCGATCAGAGTCACATGCGATTCGCCAAGCAGGTGGTGGATATTTTCCGACGCGCGAAGCACGATCCAGTCGAGCGACAGCTCGAGCAGGTACGAGCCCGCCTGAATCGCGTCGGCTGATCCGTGCTGCGGTTCGGCAGTCAATTCGTGAACGGTTTCCATCAACCCCCCGGCCGATTTCGCCGCGAGCATAGCGAAGCTTTCTTGCCGTAGCATTCGAAAAGTTGTGCGGCTGGAAGCAGTTACGCCGCCGGTCCGAACACGCGGCCGAAGATCGTATCGACGTGCTTCAGGTGATAGCCGAGGTCGAACAAGGCCTCCAACTGGTCGGACGAGAGGCGCTCGGACACGTCGGGATCGGCCCTGAGGAGATCGAGCAGTGATCGCTGCCCGTCGGATTCCCACACCTTCATCGCATTGCGCTGGACGAGGGCGTAAGCTTCCTCGCGACCGAGCCCCGCCTGCGTCAGTGCTAGCAGGACGCGCTGCGAATGGACCAGGCCACCCATGCGGTCGAGGTTCTTCTGCATCCGCTCGGGATAGACCACGAGCTTGTCGATGACGCCGGTCAGCCGCGCCAGCGCGAAATCGAGCGTGACCGTGGCGTCGGGGCCGATGAACCGCTCGACCGAGGAATGCGAAATGTCGCGCTCGTGCCACAGCGCGACATTCTCCAGCGCGGGGATGACATAGCCGCGCACCATCCGCGCAAGACCGGCCAGGTTCTCGGTCAGCACGGGATTGCGCTTGTGCGGCATGGCCGAGCTGCCCTTCTGCCCTGGCGAGAAATATTCCTCTGCCTCGAGCACCTCAGTACGTTGGAGGTGCCGGATCTCAGTCGCCAACCGCTCAATGGAGGAAGCGATCACGCCGAGTGTCGCGAAGAACATCGCGTGCCGATCGCGGGGGATCACCTGAGTGGAGACGGGTTCGGGCGTGAGGCCCAGCTGTGCAGCCACATCTTCTTCGACCGACGGCGGGATGTTGGCGAACGTGCCGACGGCGCCCGAAATCGCGCAGGTTGCGACGCCGTCGCGCGCCGCGAGCAGCCGCTCGCGATCGCGTGCAAATTCAGCATAGGCCTGCGCGAGCTTCACGCCGAATGTGGTCGGTTCGGCATGGATTCCGTGGCTTCGGCCGATCGTCGGCGTCGTCTTGTGCTCGAAGGCGCGGCGCTTGAGCGCTTCCAGCAGCTTGTCGATGTCGAGGATCAGCAGGTCCGCCGCCTGCTTCAGCTGAACCGCCAGCGTCGTGTCGAGCACGTCGGAGCTGGTCATTCCCTGGTGAAGCCAGCGGCGCTCGGGCCCGAGCTTCTCGCCGGCCCACGTCAAAAAGGCGATCACGTCATGTTTGGTGACCGCCTCGATCGCGTCGATCGCCGCAATGTCGATCGCGCCGAGCGCATCGCGATCGTAAGCCGCGCGAATGGTCTTCGCGTCGTCGGCCGGGATCATCCCGATCTTCCCCATCGCCTCGGCCGCGAACACCTCGATCTGCCACCAGATCCGGTAGCGGTTCTCGGCCGACCAAATCGCCGTCATTTCAGGGCGCGAATAGCGGGGGACCATGGCTGCCGCGGCTAGCAGAGCCGTCGAAGAGCTTCAAATCCGCTCGTGCGCGACGTCGATTTGATTAGCATGTGCAATTTACTTTTGTTTACATGCGCGCACCTCAGAGGGGCATTCAGAGGTGTCCGACCGGTTCGAGCAAGCGGTCCTGGTGATCGTGGGTTTGATCGTTGCCTGCGGCTGGAAGCTGACGCGAGCGATCGAGCGCGTTGTCGATCGCCATTCGTAACGACTAGATCAGCCCTATCGCTCGCGTGCTCGTGCGCCCCGTCGCGCCGACGACGTAGCTAGCTGAGTAACTGCTTGGAGATCTGGCCCTTTCGTGCTCGGGCGCCAACGCGAGTCCCGCCTCTCGTTGCGTCGGCGACCAGGTAGCGCTTCGGTAGCAGCCAAGCGATCGTGCCTGCGACTGCGATGGCCAGAGCTGCAGACGCGACTGGGCCTGCCCCAAGCGACTTCCCGGCGAGAAGCAACGGATAGTGGATCGCATAGAGCGGGAACGACAAAGCTCCGAGCTTTTCCGCGAATGGCAAGCTTTCCTTGACCCCGCTCATGATGAGCAGCGGACAGATCAGCAACACGAAGCTGTAGTCCAGCCAAGGTGACTGCCACGGCACCAAGAGGGTGAGCAATAGCAGTCCGAAGCACGCGGGGATTTTGAGCGGGAGGCCGCCAACCGTCCACCGCTGGAACATCATAACGCCCAGCGAATAAGAGAGCAGCACACGCGGAAATCCTTGGAAAAAGTTGCCAGGGGTCGGGCCTCCGCCGAATCCGCCTGTGACAATGAGCAGCGCCAAGGAAGCGAAGAATACTGCTGGCCAGAGCCGTCTCATAACCGAATGAACGGCGTTGGCGTAAAGCTCGAAGAAGATCGACCATGTAGGAGAGTTTAGCGGAAACACCCACGCGGAACTGAATATCGGCAAGAGCATGAAGCCCGGGAGAGCTTCCCACCACTGACTGTACGGGGTGACAAATAAGCCGATCGCCGTTCCAGCAGCCATTGTCGGCCAGAAGCGCTTGTAGCGCGAGCAAACGAATTCGACGCCGGCCTCTGGCGTCCTTTCCAGCACCCCTGCAATCACGAAACCGCTGAGCATGAAGAAGAAGTCGACTGCGAGGTAGCCATTGGGCTGTCCGCTGATCGCGAAAATAGCCGCTACGTGATAAGACAGCACCACGAGTGCAGCGATGCCGCGCAGAGCGTCGAGGCCTTTCAGCCTATGGAACGGCTCCCCTGTCACTCAGCAATTATTACCAGGGACTCGTAAATCAAATGGCAATGAGCTGCGAACGGGTGACAGCCATTTCGCTATCGTCGCGAACGCTTGGATTGGAGGTTAGATCAGCCCCATCGCTCGCATGCTCGTGCGCCCCTGAGCACCGACGATCACATGGTCGTGCACGGTCACCTTCATGTGGCGCCCCGCCTCGACCAAGTCGCGAGTCAGGCGGATGTCCTGCTGGCTCGGCCTCGGATCGCCACTCGGATGGTTATGGACGATGATCAGCGCCGTGGCGCCGAGCGCGATCGCGCGGGCGATCACCTCGCGGACGTGGACCGAGGCTTCGTCGACCGAGCCCTGCCACAGGGCCTCGTTGGCGATCAGCATGTTCTTGGCGTTGAGGAACAGGATGCGCACCTCCTCGGTCTTGCGATGCGCCATCGTCGCGTGGAGGTAATCGCCCAGCGCGTCCCAGCTGGAGAGTATCGGCTGCTGCTCGATCCGGCTTTCGAGCAGCCGCAGCGCCGTCGCTTCGGCAATCTTCAGAGCGGCAATCGTCGAATCGCTCAGTCCTTCTCGCCGAAGCACCTCGGCGCTCGCCGACAATAGAGGCCCGATGCCGCCGAACAGCCCGATCAGCCGCTTCGCCTCCGGCTTGGTATTGACGCGCGGCCTGGTCAGCGCGAGCAGATACTCGACCAGCTCGTAGTCGTGAAAGCCCTGCGCTCCGGCTTCGAGGAGGCGCGTGCGCAACCGCGCCCGGTGACCGGCGGAATCGTTCTCGTCTTTGACGCCGGCGCGCTCGTTCATGCCGCCCCCTGCCGCGACCCTCCGAGCAGTTGCGACTAGACCACAGGAAGTGCCGTGAAGGAAGAGGTCATGCCGCCTCTGGAACGGTGATGCGCGGCAGGGGTTAGAAACCGGATGGACGAGCGGACGCCAGGCGAGGGGCCGGACCGGAACGCGCGCGAACGCGTCATCGTGCGTCGTCCGTTATGGGCGCGCATCGCCAAATGGGCGGCGGTCGGCCTGCTGATTTTGCTCGTGGTCGCGATCGCAATCATCTGGATCGAGCGACGGCCGATCGCCACGCATTTCCTCAAGAACGAGTTCGGGAAGCGGGGAGTCACGGCCAAATACCATCTCGACAAGGTCGGCTTCCGTACCCAGCAGGTCAGCAATCTCGTCATCGGCGACCCCAGGCACCCGGACCTCGTAGCCAAAAAGGCGATCGTCCAGATGCGGCTGAAGCTCGACGGCAGCTTCAAAGTCTATCGGGTGGTCGCGCGCGGGGTTCGCCTGCGCGGGCGCCTGGTCCACGGCAAGGTGAGCTGGGGACAACTCGACAAGCTCCTGCCGCCACCGACCAACAAGCCGTTCGCACTTCCGAACATCGTGCTCGACGTTGCCGACAGCAGCATCTCGCTGGCAACGCCGTTCGGTCCCGTCGGAATTGCCCTCCAGGGCAACGGGCGTCTCAGCGGCGGCTTCAAGGGGCATCTGGCGGTGTCGAGCCCGAAGCTGGTCCCCGGTCACTGCGAAGCAATCGACTTGCGCACCTACCTGGCGGTGTCGGTGGTAGCCCAGCACCCGCACGTCGAGGGGCCCGTGAGCCTCGATTCGCTCGTCTGTCCCGCGAGCCATTTCTATGTGCTGGCGCCGCGCTTCGACGCGAAGGCGAAGTTCAACGAGTCCTTCACGAGCGTCGACGGCAGCGGGCGCATGGCAATCAGCACGCTCACGGCGGGAGCGAACGGACTCGCCGCGTTCGCAGGCGACATCACCTACAAGGGCTCGCTGACGAACGTCACCGGCCGCGTGAAGCTCGCGGCGCAGCGCTCGCGCATGGCGACGGTCACCGCCGAGCGGACGCGGCTCAACGCCGCCTACCAGCTTGGCATGCAGGCCGGGACGTTCAACCTCATGGGCGACTTCGCGGCCGACAATTCGACCCTCGACCCCAAGATGCTCGACAGCGTGACGGTGCCGCTCGCCTCGGCAGCGGGCACGCCGATCGGACCAGTCGCGACCAGCATCAGCAACGCCATCGGCCGGGTCGCGAGCCGGTTCAACGCATCCGGGCACATCCGCGTCGTCAACTTCCCGGGCGGCGGCGCGGCACGGATCACCGATGCCGATATCAAGGGACCGAACGGTGCTCACGCGACCATCTCCGGCGGAAGCGGCGTAACCTATTACTGGCCGACCTACCTGCTGCGCATCGACGGATCGATTGCCATGGGTGGCGGCGGACTGCCTTCCGGCCGAGTCACGCTCGATCAGCCGAGGCCCGGCGGGCCGCTCACCGGCCTTGCCGATCTCGCACCATATAGCGCCGGCGGCGAACGGCTTGCGCTCGCTCCGATCCGCTTCGGCCCGGGGCCGGGCGGAAGCACCGCCGTCAGCACCGTTGCGCTGCTCGACGGCCCGTTCCCGAACGGCCGGGTCCGGGCGTTGCGGCTCCCGATCCAGGGCCGTCTCGGTCCCGGCGGTTCTTTCGCAGTCGGGACGGGCTGTGCGGTCGTGAGCTTCCAATATCTGCAGGTGAGCACGCTTCAATTGGGGCCGACGCGGCTGCCGGTCTGCCCTGTCGGTCCCGCGATCCTGTACAAGCACGATGGCGGTCCGGTCGTTGCGGCCGCGCGGCTCAATTCGCCGGTCCTGAACGGCCGGCTCGGCAGTTCACCGCTGCATCTCGCCGCAGCGAGCGGCGAGGTCACCGGTAAAAGCTTCTTCTTCAACAGCCTGGCGCTGCGGCTCGGCAAAGATACGGCGCCGGTGCTGTTCGACGCCGCCCGCCTGAACGGCAGCTTCGCCGGCTCGACGCTTCGCGGCGACTTCAGCGGCGCGCGCGCGAAGATCGGCCAGGTACCGCTGTTGATCAGCGACGCGAGCGGGAATTGGCAATATCGCGGAAGCACGCTCAGCGTCGATGGCGGGCTCACCGTGGCCGACGATTACCCGGACCCGCGCTTCTATCCGCTGCGCAGCAACGACGTGCATCTGACGATCGGCGGCGACTATGTCCGCGCGACGGGATCGCTGCACCATCCGGAAACGGGCACGCTCGTCACCAACGTCAGCATCGACCATCAGCTCTCGACCGGTGCCGGCCATGCATTGCTCGACGTCCCCGGCGTGGCCTTCGGCCCCAACTTCCAGCCGGAAGAGCTGACCCGCCTCACCGAGGGCGTGGTCGCGCTCGTCAACGGCACCGTGCGCGGCCACGGTGAAATCGACTGGAGCTCGGGCGGGAAGGTCACCTCAACCGGCGACTTCTCGACCGCGAACATGGACCTCGCCGCCCCGTTTGGCCCGGTGACCGGCCTCAGCACGACCATGCACTTCACCAACCTGCTGGCTCTCGAGACGGCGCCGCATCAGGTCGCGACGGTGCAGTCGATCAACCCCGGCATCATCGTCAGCAACGGGGTTATCCGCTACCAGCTGCTGCCCAACAATCTCGTGAAGATCGAGCGCGGCGAATGGCCGTTCATGGGCGGGCGCCTAATCCTCGACGAGACGGTGCTCAACTTCGGAAGCCCGAGCGCGAAGCGGCTTACCTTCGAGCTGCAGGGCTTCGACGCCAAGCAGTTCGTCGACAGCCTCGGTTTCTCGGGAATTGAGATCACGGGCACGTTCGACGGCGTGCTGCCGATGATCTTCGACGAGAGCGGCGGGCGCATCGTCGGCGGACGGCTCGATTCCCGGCCGCCCGGCGGCGAGCTCAAATATACCGGGACGAAGCCGCAAGGCCTCGCGCCCGGGATTGCCTTCGATCTGCTGAGCGACATCAAATACAAGTCGATGATCGTCAGGCTGAACGGCGACCTTGCCGGCGAATTCGCGACCAAGCTGACGATCGACGGCGTTTCGCTCGGCCCGACGCACGGGTTCGTCGCCGGTCTCGTGCACAAGGTCTTCTCGCAAATCCCGCTGCGGCTCAACGTCAACATCAACGGGCCCTTCCGCGCGCTCATCCAGACCGCCAAGGCGTTCAAGGACCCGACGCAGGCGATTGCGCCAGTGATGCCGTTCCCGATCGATTCGCCGGCGCTCAAGGTCGAGGTGCTGAGCACCAGCAAGAATGAGGATCAGACCACGCTGCCTGCTCCCCAGACCCAACCCGCCAACCCATCACCACCACCCGGAGGAAGCAAGTGACGAGATCATGGACAAAGGCCTTCAGGCTGGCCGCCGGCGCGCTCGCCGCGCTGCCGCTGACCGGCTGCATCACCGTCAAGGCGCCCGACAAGCCGATCGACGTGAACCTCAACGTCAATATCAGCCAGCAGGTCGTCGTGCGGCTCGCGTCCGACGTGCAGCAGATGATCCAGAAGAACCCGCAGGCCTTCCCGCCGGCGCCCACCAAGCCATGAGGCGCATTCTGCTGATCGCGACCGGGGCGCTTGCGCTTCCCGCGGCGCCTGCGGCCGCTCAATCGGCGGCGATCGATCGGGCGATTGCGGCAGGGCAGGTGGGGGAGCGGTACGACGGCTACATGGCGGCGCTCGGCGATGCGCCGACGGACGTGAGGCGGCAGGTCTCCGGGATCAATATCCGGCGGCGCAATCTCTACATCGCGCTCGCCGGACGGCGAAACGTCACGCCGGAGCTCGTCGGGATGGCGACCGGGTGCCAGCTTCTGGCGCAACTCGCGCCGGGCGAGGCCTACATGCTCAAGGACGGGGCGTGGCGATGGCACGCCGCGGGTCAGCGGGTACCGCTTCCCGATTATTGCCGCTGAGCTTCGAACGCCTTCCGGTAAGCGGAGCTGATCGTCTTCAGCAGCGCGGGCGTGATGGGCACCGAAACGACGTACGTTCCCTCGGCGTAGCTTCCGGCGACGTACGGGTCGGCGATGACCCGAAGGCTGTCGAACTCATAATCGAAGTCGCTGTCGACCGGTACGATCGTCAGCTCCTTGCGCTCCGGACAACCCACCGGGTCCATCGTGCGGCGCCGACGCTCGGCGTCGAGCTTTCGGCAGTACAAGGGTCCGATCCGCCGCCACAGCGCCGCCGCGCCGCCGAACAGGCGGTCCACGACAAGCTCGGTATTGCGCTTCTCGTCCCACAGAAGCGCAGTGGTAAAATGATTGCCGTGCGCGCCGCCGGTGAAATTGTCCGTGTGGGCCTGTAGCGAGAGGAGCGGATAAGATTCTCCAGTCACCGTCCAGTCGGTCCACAGCTCGTTTCTATGGAACGGGTAACTCGGGTTCTGGTGGCGTTCGGCGGCATCCTCTCGCGCAATCCGGAGATCGTCGTCGTACGCAGCTTTCCGCTTGGCGAGGATCTTGGCGAGAAGCGGCGGATAGGTGCCGACGATGCTCGGGATGCTGTACCGGAAATCGAGCAAGTCGGAGGTGGTCAAGGTTCCGTAGATCGTGCCCGGAAGTGGCTCAGCGGGTTGCGCGTTGGACGAGGCGGCGAGTGCGGCAGAGAGCAGGGGTACTAAGAGCAGGCGCGAGGTCTTCACGGCAGGGATCGTAAGGCGCTCGCGCGCGGTTGACTATGTGGACGTCCGTTCATAAAGGGGCCGCGCCTTGGCGGTGCCGCTTTCCGCCATGTTCCTGTCCCGGCTGGCCCCATGAATTTTCGGCAGGGGCGACGCACAGGGGAGAAACATGGCTGAGGACGACAGCGACGAGGTCCCGAAGCTTCCACCAGATGCGCGGCTCGAATCGCTCGATGAGCGGCTCGACCGACTGCAGCAGGCGGAGGCGAAGCGGACCGCAAAGCGGCAGCCTGATGCAAGCTCTCGCGCTGGTCAGCTGATCCTGAGTCAGCTCGTCGGCTGCCCGCTCGGTGGCGGGATCGTCGGCTGGCTGCTCGATCGCTGGTTCGGGACCAGGCCATGGCTGATGTTGGTGTTCCTGTTCCTCGGCTTCGCGGTCGGAGTCTGGAACGTCATCCGGATTTCAAACGAGGCCACGAGGAACGCTCGCGGCAAACAGGACTAGGGAACGAAAGTGGCTGCCCAAGGCAAAATCGACCCGATGCACCAGTTCGTGATCGAGCCGATCGCGGGGTCGTTCCACAATGGCAATCCGTTCGTCTTCACCAACAGCGCGCTGTGGACCCTGATCGTGCTCGGGACGATCTGGCTGTTCATGTTCGGCGGAATGAAGCGCGAGCTGATTCCCGGCCGCTGGCAGATCGCGGTCGAAGGGCTGATCGCCTTCGTCGACGACATGGTCAACGTCAGCATCGGGCCGGAAGGCAAGAAGTATCTGCCGTGGATCTTCACCTCGTTCGTGTTCCTGCTGTTCGCGAACCTCATCGGCAACATGCCGTTCGGCATCGTCTCCGCGGCTCACCCGTTCACGATCACCGCCCAGTTCACCTTCACCGGCATCATGTCGCTGATCACCTTCGCGATCGTGCTCGGAGTGGGGTTCTGGAAGCACGGGCTTCACTTCTTTTCACTCTTCGTGCCGAAGGACGCTCCGCTCGTCTTCAAGTTCGTGATCGCGCCGATCGAGTTCGTGAGCTTCCTCGTTCGGCCGTTCAGCCTCGGGCTCCGGCCGTTCATCGCGATGTTCGCGGGTCACATCCTGCTCGACGTGTTCGGCAATTTCGTCGTCCAGGCGCTCAACAGCCACAGCGCCGGCGGGATCGGCATCTGGATCCTGTCGATGTTCTTCATCATGTTCGTCAGCATGATCGAGCTGCTGGTCGCAGCGATTCAGGCCTACGTCTTCGCAATTCTCAGCTCGCTGTACATCAGCGAAGCGGTGAACCTTCATTAACCGAACGATTTCTCAAAGGAGTTCAAATATGGATCTCGCTTCTGCCAAGCTCATCGGCGCAGGCCTCGCCGCCATCGGTGTCGGGGCCGCTTCGGTCGGCGTCGGCTACGTCTTCGGATCGTTCCTTCAGAGTGCCATCCGCAATCCCGCGGCATCGGACGGCCAGCAGGGACGGCTGTACATCGGCTTCGCCGCCGCCGAGCTTCTCGGCCTGATGGCGTTCGCCGTCGCCATGCTCATCCTGTTCGCGTTCTAAGACCAAGGAGCAGCGCGGGCCTTCCCCCGGGAGCACAGCATGCCTCAGCTTTCGCAGCTATCCGAAGTCTATCTGTCGCAGTTCCTGTGGCTCGCGATTGCGCTCGGCTTCATCTTCTTCGTGATCGCACGGGGGATGGTGCCGAAAATCCAGGCGACGGTCGACGCGCGCGAGAAGCGCATCGCCGGCGACCTCGAAGCCGCGCAGCAGGCGCGAGCGGCCGCGGACGAGACCGAGGCGGCGTGGCGCGCACGGATGGACGCCGCACGTGCGGAAGCAGCGCGGGTTGCGCAGGAGGCAAAGGCGGAAAGCGGCCGCGATGCCGAAGCGAAGGTCAAGGCGGCTGCGGACAAGATCAATCTCAAGATCGAGTCCGCCCAGGACGCGATCCGGGGCGCGCTGGCATCGGCCCGCTCTGAAATCGAATCGGTCGCCGCCGAAGCGACGCAGGAGATGGTCCGCCGGGTGGCCGGGCTGACGCTCGACAAGAAGGACGCCGCTGCCGCGGTGAAGGCGGAGCTCAATGTCTAGCGTGTTGCTGATGGCTGCTGTCGTCGCGCAGGCGCCGGAAGCGCCGGAGCCGACGGCCTTCTCGCTCAACCCCGGCGGCTGGGTCGCGCTCGCCATCCTGATCGTGTTCGCGCTCCTCATCTGGAAGAAGGTGCCCGGCGCCGTCCGCCGCGCGCTCGATTCCAAGATCGCGCTGATCCGCGATCAGCTCGCCGAGGCCGAGGCGCTGCGCAAGGAAGCCGAGGCGCTGAAGGCCGAATATGAGGTCAAGGCCGGATCAGCGGACAAGGACCGGGAGGCGCTGCTCGAGCGCGCGCGGCACGAGGCGGGAGAGATCGTCGCCAAGGCGAAGAGCGATGCGGAAGCGCTGATCCAGCGCCGCACCCGCATGGCCGAGGACAAGATCGCGGCAGAGGAGCGGTCCGCCGTCGAGCAGCTGCGTGCCGCCGCGGCGGACGCTGCGACGAAGGCTGCGGCGAAAATCATCGCCGACCGCCACGACGCTGCGACCGACGCGAAGCTCGTCGATCAGGCGATCAAGGAGATTGGCCGCTAAGCATCCTCCCCTGCATTTGCAGGGGAGGGGGACCGCACGAAGTGCGGTGGAGGGGCCTTCTTCTGCGTCTCACGCCGAAAGACCCCTCCGTCAGCTTCGCTGCCACCTCCCCTCGAAATCGAGGGGAGGATGAAAATCACTGCTGGTGCTTGCCGCCGGGCTCGCTCACGCCCTGGAGCGCCTCGCTCGCACAATCTTCGTCGGCGTCGCGGCTGAGGTCTCCGAGGCTCACGATTCCGCACAGCCGCTGGTCGCTGTCGATCACCGGCAGCCGCCGCACCTGGGCCTCGCTCATCTTGCTCGCGATGTCGTCGATGTCGTCGTCCTCGCGCGCGCAGATCACGTCATCGGTCATCAGCTCACGCACGGGCGTGTCCGGACCATAGCCCTTGGCGACGCCGCGAACGGCGATGTCGCGGTCGGTGATCATTCCGATCAGCTTGTCGCCGTCGGTCACCGGGATTGACCCTGCATCCGCGCTGAGCATGAACGATGCGGCCTGCTGGACGGGCTGATCGGGGCGCACCGTCTGCACGTCGCGCGTCATCACTTCGCTGACTTTCATCGTCGCTCTCCTTTGGAAACCCGCGCGCAGAACGAACGGCCGGAGAGCGCCGTTCCGCCGGTTAAGGGATGTTCTCGGTCAGGAGGTCGTAGGTCGCCACCAGCTCGTCGCGCTGGTTGAAGACTTCGACCGCCCAGCGCACTTGCCCTGTCTCTTCCGACTTGATCGATTTGGCCCGCACCGTGAGTTCGACGCGGATCGAATCTCCCGGATAGACCGGCGTCAGGAATCGCAGATTCTCGAGGCCGGTGTTGGCGAGCACAGGCCCCGGATCGGGGTCGACGAACAAGCCGGCGGCAAAGCTCAGGAGCAAATAGCCATGAGCGACGCGGCCATTGAAGATCGGCGAGGCCTTGGCCGCCTCCTCGTCCATGTGCGCGTAGAATTTGTCGCCGGTGAACTCGGCGAAATGCTCGATATCCTCAATGGTCACGGTGCGCCTCGGCGTCGTCCACGTGTCGCCGATGTGCAGTTCGCTCATTTTCAGGCGGAACGGATGTACGTCGATGATGCGCTTGGGTGCGCCGGGGACATATTGCTCGGTGATTGCCGCGATCATCGTCGGCGAGGACTGGAGCGCGGTGCGCTGCATGTAATGCTTGACGCCGCGTACGCCGCCCATTTCCTCGCTTCCGCCGGCGCGGCCCGGTCCGCCGTGGACCAGCACCGGAAGCGGTGAGCCGTGGCCGGTGCTCTCCGCGGCGTTGGTGCGATCGATGACCAGCATCCGGCCATGATAGGCCGCCGCGCCCTGCACGAACTCGCGCGCCGCCTCCGGCGAATGGCTGAACATCGAGAGGACGAGGCTGCCCTTGCCGCGGTTCGCCAGCGCGATCGCGTCGCCGATGTCGCGGTACGGCATGATGGTCGAGACGGGTCCGAACGGCTCGCAATCGTGGACCGCGGCCGTTTTCCACGGATCGTCCGCGCGAAGCAGCACGGGCGGCAGGAAGGCGCCGCCGAGGACGGGCGGCTCGGCATCAGGATTGCCGGAGACGATGCGCGCGCCCGCGGCTTCGAGCTCGCGGATGCGCGCGCGCACGTCATCGCGCTGCCTGAGGCTGACGAGGGCGCCCATCCGCGTATCTTCCGCGCGGGGATCGCCGACCTTCGTGCGCGCGAGGCGTTCGGCGAGCGCTCGCTCGACCGCGTCGAGATGTTCCGCGGGTGCTATCGCACGGCGGATGGCGGTGCATTTCTGCCCCGCCTTGACTGTCATCTCGGTCGCGACCTCCTTGACGAACAGGTCGAACTCGGGCGTGCCCGGCGCCGCATCCGGGCCGAGCAGCGAGGCGTTGAGGCTGTCCTGCTCGGCCACGAACCTGACGGACTCGCGTACCACTGTCGGATGGGACTTGAGCTTGAGCGCGGTCTGCGCCGATCCGGTGAAGCTGACCACGTCCTGGCCGGTCAGATGATCGAACAGATCGCCCACGCCGCCCACGATCAGCTGGATCGATCCGGGCGGCAGGATGTCAGCCTCGATCATGATCCGGAACGCCGCTTCGGTGAGATAAGCCGACGCCGAGGCGGGCTTCACGATCGCCGGAACCCCAGCGAGAAGGGTGGGCGCGAGCTTCTCGAGCATTCCCCAAACGGGGAAGTTGAAGGCGTTGATGTGCACCGCCGCGCCTTGCAGCGGCGTGTAGATGTGCTGCCCGACGAAGGTCCCGTTCTTCGACAGCGGCTCGAGAGCGCCGTCGAGCAGCACATGCGCATCGGGAAGCTCTCGGCGGCCTTTTGACGAGAAAGAGAAGAGCGTGCCGGCGCCCCCCTCGATGTCGATCCACCCGTCCTTGCGGGTCGCGCCGGTCTGGTAGTTCAGCTCGTACAGCTCTTCCTTGCGCGCCATGATCGCGAGGCCGAGCGCCTTGAGCATCCGCGCACGCTCGTGGAAGGTCAGCTTCCTGAGCGCCGGTCCACCGACTTCCCTCGCATGCCGCAGCATCGCGCCGAAATCGAGCCCGCCCGAGCCTGTGGTTGCGACCGGCGTGCCGTCGATCGCGCTCGGGATTTCGACGGCACTGTCGCCGGCCGTCCAGCGGTCGCGTTCGTAATTGAGGAGCTGCGGAGTCTTCATGGGGCGGCTCTCTGGCACTTAGGCGCGCATTTACCAAACTCCTCTATTTCGCTCTCATGGCAACGGTACCGACGAGGGCCGCGGGACCGCGGGCACGCGCGAGGGGGACGTTCGCCGCGCTCACGGCCAGGCCGCTCATGCCGGCGCTCGCAATTGTGGCGCTGGTCGTGGCAGTCCGGGCGCAGGGTACCGTCGGCTCCGACGTCAGCTGGCAGTTGTGGATCGCGCACCAGCTGAACGGCGGCGTTCGCCTGTACCGCGATATCCTCGAAACGAACCCGCCCTTGTGGTTCTGGATGGCGATGCCGGTCGATCGGCTGGCGCACCTGCTGCATGTCCGATCGGACCACGTCCTGATCGCCCTGATCGGTTGCCTTGCTGCTCTCTCCCTCGCGGCGACCGATCGGCTCATCAACGGTCCTGACCGCGGCCGGCGCGCGCTGTTCCTCGCTTATGCGGCGCTGATTCTCGTCGCCATGCCGTGGCTGCAGTTCGGCCAGCGGGAGCAGCTCGCGCTCATTGGAACCTTGCCCTACGCAGCATTGATTTCCGCCCGGCGCAGTGGACGAGCAGTGCCGCTCGGATTCGCTTTGCTCGTGGGGGCCTCGGCCGCGCTCGGCTTCGCGCTGAAGCATTATTTCCTGCTCGTGCCCATTCTGCTCGAGCTGTGGCTGATCGCAGGGCAGCGGAGGAGCTGGCGGCCGCTTCGGCCCGAGACCGTCGCCATGGCGGCAATCGGCATTCTCTATGCCGCGGCACTTGCGATTTTCGCCTCCGATTATTTCTCGGTCGCGCTGCCGCTGATCTTGCTCGCTTACGGAGTGACCGGGGCCGAGCGGCTCGTCGATCTGTTCCAGCCCGCGGTCGTGACCGCGCTGGCGACCGTCGCCGTGCTGGTTGGGCATTCGCGCCTGCTTCGCAGCTTTGCCGGAGCAATGGTCGTCGCAGCAATCGGTTTCGCGGGCGTCTATTTCATCCAGGCGAAGGGGTGGAGCTATCATGCCGTTCCGTTGGCGGGCTGTGCCGCAATCGCTTTCGCCGCCGCGCTCATCGCCGAAGAGAAGCCGTCGCGCATGGTCGCTCTCGCCGCGCCTGCGCTGCTCGCTCTGCCTCTGTGGATTGGTGCCCAGCAGGCGCTCCATCGCGACCCGACCGAAGCGGACGTCGAGCATGCGGTGCAGGATCTGAATCGGGGCGACAGCGCGGGCTTCATCGGCACCGACCCGGCGCTCGGGTGGAACGTGACACTGCAGCGGGGCTTTGATTATCCGTCGCGTTACAACGGTTACTGGATGATGCGCGCGGTGGTCGACAATGAAGCCGCCGCCCGGCCCGATCCGCGCTTGAGCGCATTCGGGCGGCTCGTGGTCCGCCAGACGGTCCAGGACTTCCGCTGTCTCCCGCCGGAACGGATCATCGTCGCACGGCCGTCGCCCGCTGCGGCAAAGGACGGCGCGTTCGATATCCTCGCTTTCTTCCTTCGCGATCCGCAGTTTGCTCAGCTCCTGTCGCGCTATCGGCCGGTCAGCCGCACGAGCGTCGAGGCATTCACGCTTGTTTCGCCGCTCGAGCCCGGCCATGACTGTCTTCGTCGAGCGCATGATGATCCCACCCGTACGGCCGATCACGATCGAGGACATTGAGCAGGCGCGGCGGCGCATTGCTGCAACGGTGCTCCGCACGCCTCTGGTGAAGCTCGACGTGGGCCGCGGAAGCCCCGAAATCTGGCTCAAGCTCGAAAATCTTCAACCGACCAACTCCTACAAGATCCGCGGTGCGGCCAATGCGGTTGCCGCGCTCTCCGACGAAGAGCGTGCGCGCGGCGTGTGGACGATCAGCGCCGGCAATGCGGGGCAGGGCGTCGCTTACGCGGCCCGCGAGTTCGGAATTCCGTGCACCGTCGTCGCGATCGAAACGGCGCCGCAAACCAAGCTCGATCGCATGCGGGCACTCGGCGCGACCATCGTTCCCGTTTCTTACGAGCAGGCGTGGCGGGCGGCGGAGGCGCACGCGTTCGAGGGGCTCGACGGCACGTTCGTCCATCCGTTCGACAATCACGACTTCATCGCCGGCCACGCGACGATGGGGCTCGAGATCCTCGAAGACCTGCCCGAAGTGTGCACCGTCATCGCCGCAATCGGCGGCGGCGGGCTCATCACCGCCGTGGGGAGCGCGGTGAAGGCGCTGCGGCCTGAAACGACGGTGCTCGGCGCGGAGCCGGAGACCGCCGCGCCTTACGCGCTGTCGCTGCGCGAAGGTGGACCGCGATGGCTCCCTGATTGGAAAGCGTCGTTCGTCGACGGAGCTGGCGGAAAGAGCGTCACGGGGCGGATGTGGGAGCGAATGCGTCCCGTGACGGACGGAACGATCACCGTCACGCTCGACCAGACCCGCGAGGCGATGCGCCTGATTGCCGACAAGTCGCGCACCATCGCCGAAGGTGCAGGTGCGCTCGCGCTCGCGGCCGCGCTGACCGGTGAAGCGGGGGAGGGGCCCGTCGTGTGCATCGCCTCGGGCGGCAACATCGATCTCGCGAAATTCACCGAGCTGGTTGCCGCTTGAGCATGCCGGCGTTCGATCCCGAGTGACAGCCCGAACCACGCCGCCCAAACCGCGAATCCGCCAAGCATGTCGACGAAATAGTGGCCGCCGCCCGGGAATATGGCGAGCAGCATGAAAACGAGGAAGATCGCCGCGATCGCGCAGGTGTAGATGTTCTTCCGCCACATGGCGACGATGAGCAGTCCGACGACGGTGTGGAACGACGGAAATGAGATCGCGCCGTCGATGACCTGCAGCCGAAGCACGGGATCGGCTCCGTAGTAGAACTCATCGAAATGCGGCCAGAAATTGCGCATGGCCTGCTCCGGCAGCTGGGCAATCAGCGAGTCTGGAGCCCACATTCCAAGCCCTTTCGCGGGCGCGAATGCGGCGATGATGCAGGTCGTGAGCAACGTGCCGACGAAGCAAAATGCGCCGCGCCACGCCTCGACGCGGTCGCCGATCAGCGCAACGACGATCAGCCCGCCGAAGAAGATCTGGAGCGTGTAATTGTATGCAGGCGCCATGATCGCGAAAATCCATTCGCCCTCGCGCACAAGCGCTTCGACGATCGCGATCCCATCTACTCCGAGCTGATGGTCCCAGGACTGCAGCATCGCGTCGGCGACGGGGAATTGCATTCGCAGTTCGAGCATGGCGATCGCGCCGCACGCCATCGCGCCGATGCACGCCGTTGCTACCGTTCCCGATGCGTCCGCAATGCGATGGTAGCCGCGTCGGTCCCACCAGATGCGGGATGCGAGCAGGAGCAACGCAATCGTCAGGCCAATCGCCGAAGTTCCCTCGAAATCGAGGCGCACTCCTGTTCCCGCCGCCAAGGCGACCGCCACAATGCAGGAGGCGAGCAGCAGCCACATGCTGAGCTTCCTCAGCTGGTCGGGTATCGCGAATCGCTCGTCATCCGCTTTTCGGAACAAGCTGAACTCGGCACCTGAAGGCTGGCGCCGGAACGCACTTCGGAACAAACCTCACCCCCCCGGAGATGCAATCAGGCCACAGCAGTGCCGAGCAGCCAAATCATGGACAGCTAAGTGGCTTCGGGCAAGTGGGTGGACGCGGTGCACGCGAAGCTGCGGCGGTCGGATCGGATCGATCCGTCGCGTGCCGGTGCTGGCGCAGGCCGCGTCGCCTTCGCCCGCAGTGCCGGCGCCTGAGCGGTCAGATCCGCCCGAGCAGCGCCAGGATGATGATGATGATCAGGATGAGGCCCAGAAGTCCCGACGGTCCATAGCCCCAGCCCCTGCTGTAGCCCCAGCGCGGAACCGCGCCGATAACCAGCAGGATCAGAATGATGATGATGATCAGTCCCACAGCGAACCTCCGTTGCGGTTATTCACCAACCGAAACGAGCATCGCGCAGGAGAGTTGCAGTCAGGCGCTGGCAATCTCGACGGGCATGCCCTGACGAAGCGAGTTCCCGATTGTCGTGACCGCCTTGGCGCGCTCGATCAGGGGGATCGGATCGGCCCCGCCGGCAAGCGAGCACTCGACGATCATTCGAACATCGGTCGCGCGCGAGGGCTGCCCTCCGAAGTCGATTTCGACCTTAACCCGCAAGTCCTCGATCGTGACGCCCGTCTCGTCGGCGATCGCCTGCATGTCGTTGCAGAAACACCCGCCGACCGCGAGCGCGAGAAGCTCCCCGCCATTGAAGCCGAGGCCGATGCCGCCGGACTTGCCCGGGGGCCGGTCGGCGACGACGCTGTGAACCCCCGCGCGACCGACGGCTGCGCGGGTGCCCGGCAGCACGCGATAGTCGACGATCGTGGAGCCCATCAGCGGTTCGCCGGCTGGGCGGCCATGAGCCACTCGGGCTCCGGCTGATCGAGGTCGTAATATTCGAAGATCAGGTGGATCCGGTCGGTCGAGCCCCGGTTCTCGACGGCGTGCACCCCCATGTTGTTGACCTCGACCGCTTCGCCCTCGGCAAAATGATAAGCCGTCCCGTCGACGAAGAAGGTGACGTCCTCGTTCGTTTGTAGCGGCACGTGGACCTTGTGCGGCCATTTGGCGGCGGGATTCTCGTCGCGATGCGGGTGAATGACGCCGCCCGCGGCCATGCGCGCGAGCATTACGCGGGGGAACGCCCCATGCGCATAGCCGTAGGGAGCCGTTGCGGCAGCGAGCACCGGCTCGATCATCGGCTTCCATTCGTCCCACAGCGGCCGCTCGAACGACTGGCGCCAGTCGCGGAAGTTGGAGACGAAGCGGAACACGATGTGCCGCGTTGCGTCCAGCGCTCCGAAGCGGTTCGGCTTGGCCGCGTTCTCCGCGTCCCACACGCTTTCGGGAAGCGCCGCGACTGCCTGCTTCAACGGACCGATCTCGACACGGCCGAGCTGGCGCACCGTCCTCGTCTTGCGCGGATTGGCCTGGATCATTGGATTTGGAATTCGTAGCCGAACAGTTCGAGATCGCGAGCATAAAGCTTCGCCACGCCGTCCGCCAGTTCGGGCGTGTAATAGTCGCGATAATCGCGGCGCTTCGTCGCGTTGACCTTCGCCAGCAGTGTCGGCGGAATGCCGATGCGCTGCGCAATGTCGTCGTACGATCGCTGCATCTGCTCCACCCGCCCGACATAGTCGCTCAGCAGATTGCCATCGGCGTCGGAAACGAAGCTGTACTGCGGCTGGAACAGCACGTGCTGCCACTGCGGATTGTCGATGTAATGACGCATCACCTGGTGCGGCCTGGCCTCGAGCTCGCCGCGCACGCGAGTCATGAACGCACAGTACGAAATGAAGCGGTCGAATGGGTTCCGCACGAACGCGAATTTGAAGAAGGCGTCGAACTGCTCGGGCGGCAGATACGGCCGAAGCTGGTCCAGGCTGAGGTGCCCGTGCCGAAGCGCCGCGAGCTCGGGGATCGGGAATTTGCTTTCGACGAACAGCCCGACCTGCTCAATGTCCTCTGGCCCAAGCTGAGCGCGCAGCGCCTGCCGAACCGCATGCGTGCCCGTCTTGGGGATCGCGGCGAAGATGAACCTGTGACGAAAGGAAACGATCATCGGCCGGTGAAGCTGGGCTTCCGCTTTTCGAGGAACGCAGCGACTCCCTCGCGATAATCGTCGGTGGAGCCGAGGCGCCGCATCGCGCCCGCCTGTCGTTCGAGCTCCTCGTCGAGGCTGTATTGCCAGCTGGTCCGGATCATGTCCTTGATCGCGGCGAGTCCCAGCGGCGGAAGCGACGCGAGCCTGGAGGCAAGCGAATCGACTTCCTCGTCCAGGCGCTCGTCATCCACGGCTTTCCAGATCAGTCCCCACTCGGCGGCCTGTTCGGCGGCGAGTGGGTCGCCCGTCAGCGCGAGGCCGAGCGCGCGCGCCTGACCGACGAGCCGCGGCAGCACCCACGTACCTCCGCTGTCGGGAATTAGCCCGATTGCAGAGAAGCTCTGGATGAACTTGGCCGATCTGGCCGCGACAACGATGTCGCAGGCGAGCGCGATGTTCGCGCCCGCGCCGGCCGCGACTCCGTTCACGCGCGCGATCACCGGCTGCGGAAGCGAGGTGAGCGCGCGAACGAGCGGGTTCCAGCATTGGGTGACGGTGTCGCCGAGATCGACGGTCTGGCCCGGCGCGACCGCACGGTCGTTGAGGTCCTGACCCGCGCAGAAGCCGCGGCCGGCACCAGTCAGCACGAGTACGCGCGCATCTCCAAGATTTGCCAGCGCGTCGCGCAGATCATCGTGCATTCGTACGGTGAAGCTGTTGAGCCGATCCGGGCGGTTGAGCGTGATTCGGGCAACCGGCCCCGGATCGAACAGGATTGTTTCGTACGACATGCTTCTCCCGTGATCCTAGCGCTGGAGACTCGCGCTGCACTACGAAGAAAAGCGACCGCGAAACAAGGCGGATGGGCCGAAGGCGATAATCGGCCGCTTAGGCCGCAGCCCTTTTCGCCGGCACCAGCGAAGCGACCGCGTCTGCCTCGACAGCTGCCGACAGCAGATGCCCCTGGGCCATGTGGCAGCCCATCGCTTTGAGAAGGTCGAGCTGCCCGGCAGTTTCGACGCCTTCGGCAATGACCTCGATC